>NZ_JBMDIJ010000039.1:0-53986 GCF_057808595.1 Pseudomonas sp. FG98
TACTCGGCGGCCTGTGGCTTCATGGCTGATCTGAAGTTGTGTAGATACCTATGCCTATCGCTGGCAAGCCAGCTCCCACAGGGATCGCGTGCACCGCTGAACCTGTGGGAGCTGGCTTGCCAGCGATGAGGCCCGAAGGATCACTTCCAGCGACTGATCCGGCTCCAGATCCCCAGCACGGTATTCTCCACCGCCCCACTGGCCGCCAGCCCTACCCGCTCCTGCAGGCTCTTGCGCTCGGCAAAATGCAGGTGATACAGGTTCGATTCCCGGGCCCGCTCGCTGAGGTACTCGTCACTGGTCTTCAGTTCGTCCACCAGTTGCTTGTTCAGCGCCGCCACGCCCAGCCACACCTCACCGGTCGCCACTTCGTCGATATGCAACTGCGGCCGGTAGCGCGAAACGAAGTCCTTGAACAACTGGTGGGTCACATCCAGGTCTTCCTGGAACTTCTCCCGGCCCTTCTCGGTGTTCTCGCCGAACACGGTCAGGGTGCGCTTGTACTCGCCGGCGGTCAGTACTTCGAAATCGATGTCGTGCTTCTTCAGCAGGCGATTGACGTTGGGCAACTGCGCCACTACACCGATCGAGCCGAGGATGGCGAATGGCGCACTGACGATGCGCTCGCCGATACAGGCCATCATGTAGCCGCCGCTGGCGGCGACCTTGTCGATACACACGGTCAGCGGCACGCCAGCCTGGCGAATACGCGCCAGTTGCGAAGCGGCCAGGCCATAGCTGTGGACCATGCCGCCGCCGCTTTCCAGACGCAGCACCACTTCGTCCCGTGGTGTCGCCAGGCTCAGCAGCGCGGTGATTTCATTGCGCAGGCTCTCGGTGGCCGAGGCCTTGATATCACCGTCGAAATCCAGCACGAAGACCCGCGGTTTCTCGTCCGCCGGGGCTTTCTTCAGTTTCTTCTGCTCCTTGGCCTGCTGCTTGCGCAGGGCCTTGAGCTGATGCTTTTCCAGCAACCCGGCTTCAAGGCGCTCGCGCAGGTCCTTGTAGAACTCATTGAGCCGGGTGACCTGCAACTGCCCGCCGGCCTTGCGCCGGCCCTTGCCGCGCATGCCGGCAATGGCCGAAAGGACAACCAGCACGGCGATCACCAGGGTCGCGGTTTTGGCGAGAAAGCTTGCGTACTCTGCAAGAAACTCCACGATTACTCCTTGTTGAACTGCGCCGCCATGGCGCGAAAAACGATAGTGAAGCATACCGGCGACAACCTGCCCTCGCCAGCGTAGGAAATGTCTGGCACCACAGTTCAAACGCTCTTTTCAAACGCTTGTATGTTTTTTCGTTGACACTGCGCTGGCGGCAACCTAACCTCGCCAAATCCTATTTCCCCGGGCAGACGACGTGGGCAGCATCTACCTGATTCGACATGGCCAGGCCTCCTTCGGTTGCGACGACTACGACGTGCTGTCGACGGTCGGCAAACGCCAGAGCGAAGCCCTGGGCGCCCACCTGGTCCAGCTCGGCACCCGCTTCGATCGCTGCATCGCCGGTAGCCTGCGGCGCCAGCAGGACACCGCGCGCCTTGCCCTCGACGTGATGCAGGAAGACGGCGCCAAGGTACCCGAGGTGGAAACCGACCCCGCCTTCAACGAATTCGATGCCGACGCGGTGATCCGCGCCCTGCTCCCCGCACTGCTCCCGGAAGAACCCGAAGCCCTGAACGTACTGCGCAATGCCCGCGAACACCGCGCCGAGTTCCAGCGCCTGTTCGCCCTGCTCGTGCAGCGCTGGCACGGCGGCCAGCATGACCGCGACGGCATCGAGAGCTGGGCGGCCTTCGTCCAGCGCACCGGTGAGGGCCTGCAGCGCGTCCTGGACCAGGCCGCCAGCGGCGACAACATCGCCATCTTCACCTCGGGCGGGACCATCGCCGCCCTGCTCCACCGCATTCTCGGCATCAGTCCCAGCCAGGCCTTCGAGCTGAACTGGCAGATCATCAACACCTCGCTCAGCCAGCTGAAATTCCGCGGCATCGAGGTGACCCTGGCCTCCTTCAACAGCCAAGCCCATGTGCGGCTGATGAGGGTGCCGGAACTCGTCACCTGGCGATGATCCGGCGTGTAACGACCCTGCGTCACTGAAACCACTCAATAAGGAAAACACCATGAGCGAAGTCGCCAAAGCCGTTGAAGCCATGAAAGCCAAGTTCAATCCAGGCGCCGCTGCTGGCCTGGACCTGGTCTTCGGTTTCAACATCACCGATGAAGACAAGCACTACGCCCTGATCGTCAAGGATGGCACCTGCGACCTGCAGGAAGGCGAGAACCCGGACGCCAACTGCACCCTGGTCATGGACAGCGAAACCCTGAAAGGCATCGTCAGCGGTGAAACCGACGGCATGCAGGCCTTCATGGGCGGCAAGCTGCGCGTCGAAGGCGACATGATGCTGTCGATGAAGCTCAGCGAGCTGTTCCCGGCGTAAGTACAACGCCCGTGACGAAGAAACCGAAGCGCTTATCCGCTTCGGTTTTTTTTCGCCACCAACATGCATCAGGAGCGTTGATCGACCGGCAACACCCGCGCCAATAAGGCGTGTCGCTGCTTGGCAGGTCCGGACGCGAGAATTAGATTAGCCAATGTTCCATGGCTACCAAAATAAGGAAAAGGCATGTCGCTCACCGATCAGTCCACCCAGGTCCGCCCCGGCGAGGAGCTCGACTCCGCCCTGATCGATCCGTACCTGAAGGCCCACATCCCTGGCCTCGACGGCACCCCGGTGATCAGCCAGTTCCCCGGCGGCGCTTCGAACCTGACCTACCTGGTCAGCTACCCGCAGCGCGAGTTCGTCCTGCGCCGCCCGCCGTTCGGCAGCAAGGCCAAATCGGCCCATGACATGGGCCGCGAGTTCCGTATCCTCAACCAGCTCAACGCCGGCTTCCCCTACTGCCCCAAAGCCTACGTGCACTGCACCGACGAGTCGCTGATCGGCGGCGAGTTCTATGTGATGGAACGGGTCAAGGGCATCATCCTGCGCTCCGACCTGCCGCCGGAGCTGGGCTTCGACGCGGCGCGCACCGAAGCGCTGTGCAAGAGCTTCATCGACCGCCTGGTGGAGTTGCACCAGGTCGACTACCACGCCGTCGGCCTCGCCGACCTGGGCAAGCCGGATGGCTACGTCCAGCGCCAGATCGAAGGCTGGGCCACTCGCTACGAGAAAGCCCTGACCCCCGACGCACCACGCTGGGAAGCGGTGATTGCCTGGCTGCGCGACAAGATGCCGGCCGACCACCCACGCCCGGGCATCATCCATAACGACTACCGCTTCGACAACGTGATCCTCGACGCCGACAACCCGATGCGCATCATCGGCGTGCTGGACTGGGAGATGACCACCATTGGCGACCCGCTGATGGACCTGGGCAACACCCTGGCCTACTGGATCGAGGCCGACGACCCGGCACCGGTGCAACTGATGCGCCGCCAGCCGTCCAATGCCCCGGGCATGCTCACCCGTCGCCAGTTCGTCGACTACTACGCCGAGCGCGCCGGGATCGAGATCAGCAATTTCGACTTCTATTACACCTACGGCCTGTTCCGCCTGGCCGGGATCGTCCAGCAGATCTACTACCGCTTCTACCACGGCCAGACCCAGGACAAGCGCTTCGCCCAATTCATTCATATGAACAAGCTGCTGGAGCAGATGAGCCTCAAAGTCATCGCCGAATCCAGCCTCTGAAGAACGACAACAAGGAACCCGCCATGTCCAAGACCCAACTGTTCGACCTCGACGGCAAGATCGCCTTCGTTTCCGGGGCCAGCCGCGGTATCGGCGAAGCCATCGCCCACCTGCTGGCCCAGCAGGGTGCCCATGTGATCGTCTCCAGCCGCAAGCTGGACGGTTGCCAGCAGGTTGCCGAGGCCATCGTCGCCGCTGGCGGCAAGGCCACTGCCATCGCCTGCCATATCGGCGAGATGGAGCAGATCGGCGCGGTGTTCGCCCGCATCCGCGAAGAGTTCGGGCGCCTGGACATCCTGATCAACAACGCGGCGACCAACCCGCAGTTCTGCAACGTGCTGGACACCGACCTGGGCGCCTTCCAGAAGACCGTCGACGTGAATATCCGCGGCTACTTCTTCATGTCGGTGGAAGCCGGCAAGCTGATGCGCGACAACGGTGGCGGCAGCATCATCAACGTCGCCTCGATCAACGGGGTTTCGCCTGGGGTATTCCAGGGCATCTACTCGGTGACCAAGGCGGCGGTGATCAACATGACCAAGGTGTTCGCCAAGGAATGCGCGCCGTTCGGCATCCGCTGCAACGCCCTGCTGCCGGGCCTGACCGACACCAAGTTCGCCTCGGCGCTGGTGAAGAACGACGCCATCCTCAACACCGCGCTGCAACAGATCCCGCTCAAGCGCGTGGCCGATCCGAAGGAAATGGCCGGTGCGGTGCTGTACCTGGCCAGCGATGCGTCGAGCTACACCACCGGCGTGGCGCTGAATGTGGATGGCGGGTTCCTGTCCTGACTCTCCGCTGACCTCAGGGGCCCTATCGCTGCAGATGCAGATACCCATGCAGCGATAAGGCCATCAGGGCCGGTCAGGCGGGATCGGCAACCGGCTGTCCGACCTCTCGTTGCCCCCGGCTCTTCCACTTGCGCCGCACCCACTTGCGGCTCGGCTCTTCGATGAAATAGAAACCCAGCGCCGACAGCAGGGTCAGCACCACGAAGGCCGCCAAGGCCAACATGTGGTTATCGTTGAACACGGGGAAACGCGCCACCAAGGCATCGTGGTGGTCGATCAGGAACAGCAGCACCAGGGCCTGGAATGAATAGAAGCAATAGCTGATCTTGCCCAGCCAGACGAAAAGCGGCCGCGACAGCAACCAATCGAGCGGGCCACCGCCGAGGAACAGCGAGCCGATGACGAACGCGATCACCGGCACCACCAGCCAGTTGTGCCCGACGTAGTACGGCATGGCCACTGCGTAATTGCCCAGGTACCAGCACAGCAGGGCGATCAGCAGCGACTGCGCCAGCCACAACCCGCGCACGCGACCAAGGTCCTTCAACAACAGACAGACGCACACCCCGACGATGAACTCCGGCAGGCGGAAGATCGGCATGGCGTAGAACACCGGTATCCCGTAGCTGGGATACAGCTTGCCGGCCAGACTGAACATCAGGCCGAACAGGTAGGTCAGCGCCAGCACCGCGATCACGCCCTTGCGCGGCAGCCTGGCAAGGAAGGGAATGATCAGCGGCAGCAGGAAGTAGCAGAAGATCTCCACCGAAATCGACCAACTGCCGCCGTTGTTCCAATGGCTGAACAGCGGCGGGATCCACGCCTGGATAACGAACAGGTTGGCGACGAAGATGAACAGCATCTTCCAGATCGCCATCAGATTCGCCTCCAGGCCTTCGCCGAGAGGAATGTTCAGCCAAGGCAAAGTCACCAGCCCGGCCACGAAATAGATCGGATAGATCCGCGCCAGCCGGTTGACGAAGTAATCCGCCACCCGCCCCTCGATGGCGTGGTACTTCAGGCACAGCAGGAAGCCGGACAGGATGAAGAACACGCTCATGCCCACCGCCCCGACATCGAGCAGGCCCTTGAGCCACGGTTCCTGAGTCAGCGGCCAGCGCATATGAATGTGGAACAGGAACACGTAGAACGCCGAGACGAATCTCAGGCCGGTAAGCGATAGAACTTCTGACTGTTGTGGCACTCCGGCCTCTCCGTTCAGGGTGGTGCTTGTGTAGGAAAAGCCGTGGATTGTGGGGGATTGGGGCGAGGGTTGCCAGAGATTTACTGGCATCGTTGAGACAGCACCAGGGTGATCTGGACGCCAATCGGGAAAGTGCCGAAGGATTCGCTCTTCTGATACCGCTGGCATAAAAAGCGTACGACTGATGCTGTATTGGCCTACAACACCTCACCAATATCCGACTTTTATGTAGGCAATTTCCCAAGCATACTTTTCCGCCTGTTCAGCCGTTGCGCTCCTGGAAATCGGCTCCTAGTCTTCGCCGGTCGCTGAAAAATCAACGACCGGTCTTGACGGACCGACTTCACGGAGCGCTGGTTGCTATGGCAGCTGTGCGTGTGGGCGCCTTCGGGCGCGCCGGGTTATCTCTGTGGACCGGTCCGTCAACCCACGCACAGTCGCCACCCTCCTGCTTGACGGCTGGTCAGTGGCGTTTCATCCCTCCACGGAGACGAACACCATGAAAAAGCTGACACCCCATCCTCCTCGTCGCAAAACGGCCAACGTTCATTTCGGCACCTGTGCTGGCGCCCATCCCCATATCTTCGCTGTGTGCCCGGACGCCGATATCGAAGATGCTCTGGCGCATCTCTCCGCGGCCCTCACTTCAGCCTTCGAAACCAATGCGCAGCTTGCGACATGCTTTCGCGGCCGTTGGCGGACAAGGCATGGGCGACCTGGCAATCGCTGGAAATCTGCCAGGCGTTGACGGAGGCGTTGCGTAACGGAGTGGCTTGTTCGCGAACGGGAGAATAAGAGGCTTGCTTGGCGGGCCGCGCGTGCGGCCCTACAGGTTCGTGCTTGGTGGCAGTTGTGCGTGAGCGCGCCACCCTGCTGACCAACCTACGTCGATCAGCAGAGGCGGAGATCAGCAAGTATCGGCACCCGAAGCATGTTAAGTAAGTGCCATTCAAATCCGCCCCCCTTTTTCGTCCCCTTTTTCGCCATGTCCCCTTTTTCGCCCCGTCCCTAACTAGCCCTGCTCATAAACTCCAAATCAGCTCGGTTATAATCAACCATGGCCAAATAAAACTCATTAAAATCAACAAATTTCTCTACAAGCTCACCTGCAAACCATAACACTTCGCCCGCCTTACCTGTCGATGGCAAAGCCATAGCAAAAATATCTTTATCAGATTGAGCTGCGGCAATTGGTAACAAGCCATCTCGATGATAGCCGACAGACGTTATGACGCTATCATCCAAATAGCTAACCATAGCCCGAGCAGCAATCATCTTTTCACTCCCAATTAAATCATCCGTACCAAACAAATCGACCGAGTGAATTAACCCTGGCCACCCGTTGGCGAACCTTAAAAATTCGATATATTTCCCATCAAGCTTAATTTTCAAAACGCTCTCCGCTGCTTGAATAGACTCATCTGTAGCCGCTAACGCAGGAAGATTAAAAGGAAACAGTTTTTCTTCGTCAACACTAGCCAACGCCTGCTTAACCATTACAAGCTTGACAATTTCCTCTGGCCAATTCATGGCAACCCACCATCAAAGACAAATATCGTTGGTTTATAGCCAAGCGGATATCCACCTGCCTGGCCACCGAGGCTCATATTTACACGAGGTGATAGGTCTAGCCAAGCATAAGGTGTTGGAGTCCCCATCCATGTGGTATCTGGAACATGCCCGACGTGACCAACATATGGGGTCCCAGCCAGCAATCCCGCTTTTCGCTCTTGCATGGCCTGTCGAGATGCATCAAACCTCAAGGCACCTTTGGTAGAAACTCGACCTGTTGGAGAAAGCACGCCTGCCAGAACAGCGTCATTGCTTAGTTTTATATATGCGTTAATTTGATCTAGCTCGACTTGGGTCATTCCTGGCATTGGCTTAATCCAGACAGGCCCCATATCACGAGGAAATGGCCCTACAAACTCAATGTCATGTATGCTTCCACTATAAGTCTTGACTACCAGCGCCTCTTCAGCCTTGATTAGTTTTTCTGCTGTCTCTGCTCGCTCCGTAGATAGAGTTACCGTTTCTAGGACTTTTTCATCGACCTTTCTTGCACGCAAGACGAGTGGAAGCATTACCGCAGCGCTCCCCCCATCTCCGATGGCACTGCCAAATTGCTTCAGTGCCATAGTCTCCGCACGAACTACTACTTGAGGTGCACCTCCAACCAATGGAAGACGATCAATACCTCCTAACCCCGCCCAAATTAGAGCTTCATCAACTGCCCCAAGCGCAAGTCTACCGCCGCTCATCACTCCAGAAACGAGATTTATCACTTCTGCTAAAGAGTCATGTCCTCTGTCACCGTTCGAAGCTATATAAGGAATTATGGAGTAGTCATTATAAAACTCCTCCAGCCGCCCTCCCAAGCTCCACTGAGGCTTGGGCGAAAGCACATACTTCCCTGTAGCCGGATCAACCTCTGGCAGAGTTGGAACATCAGAATACGAGCTCAAGCCGCCCCCTGAACCCCGTACATACTTCAGCCCAAAGTACTCATCTTCCGTCAACTGCGAAACAACATTAAACCACCCAGACTCCCTATATTCAGCCACGGCTCCAGGATCCACAACCCCCGCTACATCCGAGCGTGAAACTGGCACAGCGCTTCCATTAGAGGCGAGCTGGAGTTGACTATTAAAATCTCTTGCAGAGTCAGAAGCGCTGTGAAAGGGATTTACTCCCTCACCAATTTTCGGCTTATCTACCCAGTGCTTTAAATCATCTAGCACCTGCTTCTTATCTTTGGTTTGCTTCTTATCTTTCGCCTGCGTCGAAATCTCACCAACTATATAATCAGCCAACGCATTCCCAAACGCATCCACCGCCACCTGACCATAATCCGGTCGCCCACCACCAAACCACTTATCTCTCATCCAGGCAGAAGTATGCGCACTTGCCTGACCACGAATTACGCTCCCCATGAACCCGTCGTCGGCATAAAGCTCACCCGCGACAGCCGAGGCGATTGCCGACGCCGCCATGTTCTTCCAACTGAACGACGTGTCTAGGCCAACTATCTTGCTGCCAACATAGTTGGTGCCATAGACGAGAGCACCTTGCGCAGCGTAACGAAGCATAGTGCTGCCGGTAGCGCTCTGCACCGCTCCCAACGCTGGAGCTGCCCAACTCGCCACCCCAGCAGTGAGACCTGCTACAGCAGCCTGCTTCCAGGAGATGTGGTCCACTACCCCCATTGCCTTGCCGACAGCCTGTGATGCCAAGCTACCCACCGCAGCTCCAATTCCCCATGAAACCGCCGTTACCGCACTCGCGATGGCGGTACCTGCAACACTCAGCCCCATACTTGTCGCCACACCCCCCAAGAGCGGAGCGGCAGCTCCAGCGGTTAAAACCGTCGCAACCACAGCAACCACCACCATCACCACCGAAGCCACCGCATTACACTTCTTCTTCTTCGGCTTAGGCGGCTGCGGCGGTGTAATCACATCGCCAATAACTTCATTCGGGTTATACGGCTTGAACGTCGTCGCATCATTACGGTTACTGCTGACAACGTTGGGGATCTTCAGACTGCTACCCGCCACCAGCGCTTCACTGAGATCCTTGCCGTTGGCGTCGGCAATCAGGTACCACATGCTGCGGTCGCCCCAGACCGTCTGGGCAATGCTTTCCAAAGTGTCGCCCTGGTTGACCACATAGCTGCTCGGCGCCTGGGCCGGGTAGTTATCCGAGATCGCCTCCAGAGTGTTGCTGATCGTGGCGATCGAGAGCCCACCGGCATTGGCCAGCGCCGCGTTCTGGTAACCAAGGTAGATTTGCGCCCTGCCGGTGTAGGCATCCTCCACACCGATCATCCGCGACTCGCCATCCACGGCAAACCTGCGGAACGTGCCCTTTAAGCCGGAACTCAGGTGCAGCAGATCGCCTCTGTCGCTGTAAACGTAACTGGTAACACCCGGATCCATGCCACTTGCAGTCGCGGTCAGCTGCAACGCCTTGTAAGTTTCAAATCCGGCATAGACCGTGCTGTAGTCACCTGCCTGGGTGGCGACCCCGGAAGTGTTAAAAGTTGCGAAGCGGTAGCGGGTCTGATTGCCTGCCGCGTCGAACATCCCCGCTTCGCCGAAATAATTGCCCTGGGCCAGATACTCGACGCCATAGCTGTAGCCGTAGGTCAGCTCCGATATTTTCTGGTTATCGCCACGATAACGAGAGTATGCCGTGCTCTGTGCCACACCCTCCTTGTAACTGGTTTGCGAGATAACCCGCCCGCGGTCGTCATAGCTGTTGAGCTGGTCGAGGTAAACAGCACTTGTGGATTGCACGGCAGCATTCGAGTTCGCCCAGGACGACCTGTAGAGATGCCTGATCGTTCTGCTCGCTACCTGGTTCTGATCGTTATAGGTGTACTCATAGCGCTCATAGACCGCTTGCCCCCAGTAATCCTGGATCCAGCGTTCAGTACCCGTACGCCGACCCGCAGCGTCATAGCTGAGGGTGTAGCCTTGGAGCGCATTGGCCACGATTGCACCGTTGTCGAGGTAGCCGTCCACGACGACAGCTCGGTCAGCGAGGTCATATTTGAACCAGTTATCGACATTCGCCTGCCAGCCATTGGGCTGGGCAGATTCCATCTTCGACCGTCGACGGTTGCCATATTCATCGAACTGGTAGGAAAGATTGATGTAGGTCGTATTACCTAGCGAGTAATGGAAATTATTGCTATCCCCATATCCGTATCCATATCCATATCCGTCGTCTGAAAAACCCTCAATAAAGTTAAAAGTCCCCGTCCCGTAAGCAAAACTTCCGGCAAGTGCATTGGCATTGGCCAGGCGCCCTGCTTCGTCAAACCTGTATCGGGTTTCCTGGCGGGTACTTCCATCACCGGATCTGTTCCCACCCACGTCCGTGGACCAGTTGATATACGACGCCAGCACATCATTGACCTTGTTACCCTGGAGGTCGTAGGAGTAAGTCGAGGTCTTGATATGCTGCCATTGCTCGTTATATTCGGCGTAACTCGACTGAAAACTCCGTTGCTGACCCGAGGTAATCACAATCGACTTCAACAAGCCATTACCGTAGTACAAATACGTTTTGTCCGAGTTCTCCGCCGTTACTTGCCCAAACCCGTTATAGACATAGCTGAAGTTCCTGTTGCCCAGGTCCTTGTGCGACACCAGCCGCCCGTAATCCCCTTCGTTGTAGGTCCAGGTCAGGCTGTTGCCCAGTCCATCGATCTCCTTCACCTTGCGGTTGGCCTCGTTGAACACGAAGGTTTTCTCGATCTTCGATTCATTGCGGGTCGCAACGATATTGCCGCGCTCGTCGAACAGGCTGAAACGGGTGTTGCCCGCCACCCCGGTGACCACACTCTGATAATTGCCTTGTGCAACGCTGGCCAGTGTCTCTTCCTGCGACGCCGCACCCTCGATCTCGGCATACAGCCGCCCGGCCTGGTCGTACTGGTTGACCTGCTGGATGACCCGCTGCCCATTGCGCACGATGCCGTGGACGGTATGCCGGTCCAGCGCGTCGTATTCGTCGAAGGTGACGATGCCCGCCGCATCGCTGGTCCCGACCCGGTTGCCGTTGGCATCCATCGCGTAACCGCGACACACCGAGGGCATCGATATCCCGTACCAGTTGCCCCGCCTGGTTATAGGCGTGCTGACGGGTACGCAGCACCCCGCCTCCGGTGCTGATCAGGTCCGCTTCCTCGACCAGCAGCCCGCGCACGTCATAGCGCTTTTCATGGATCAGGCTGGCCCGGTAACTGGTGCCGTTCTCCCGCAGGATGTCGGTTTCCGGCAGGGTTTCGCTGAGTACCTGGTTGTTGTGGTCGTAGCTGTAGTTGGTGACAGATGGTTTCTCCCAGGCGATCCCACAACCGCTCCACCCGCTCCACGCCGAAAGCGCGTAGCCCTGAGTGAACCAGGCCTTCGACCACATCGACCTCAGCCTCGCCCCCCGCCCTACGCAGTGCCGCCCCATAAGCCATCCCGTGATCACGCAACGGATCCACCCCGGCAACGGCGATGAACGCCGGCGCCAACCCGCTGAAATCCTCCGCCTCCAAAGGCATGGCACAAGGATCCCGCCAGTCGCGCTGATCAGGTACATAACCCGCCAGCGAACGCTTGAGCCCCGCTACCGTCAGCAGCGGCGCATCGGCATGCTCGGTCATCGACGGTAGATGATCGCGTGCAGTGAGCACCGGATATACCAATACCTGCCCAAGCGGCTGCGGCTGCCCGTCACGACGCAGGGCCATGCACAACCCTGCCGCCAGGGTGCCGCCGGCACTGTCGCCCGCCACCACCAACCGCTCACGGCTCAATGCTGGATCGACCCGCCCTGCCCTTAGACCGTGCCAAGCCGCCAGGCAATCCTGCAGCGGCGCCGGGTAGCTATGCTTCGGCGCCAGCCGATATTCCACTGCGACGATAGCGACCGGGACCCGCTGCGCCAGGGCATGGGCAAACCAGTCGTGGGTGTCGAGGTTGCCCAGGTCCCAGCCACCGCCGTGCAGGTACAGCAGCGTCGGCCAGCCGCCTTGAGGCACTTCACCGGCAGGTTTGTAGACACGCAGGCACACGCCGTCGAGGCGGATGTCAGTGATGGCCCAGCCCGCTGGAGCCGCGGGAGTGCAGGCCCGACAGGCGCGCAGGAAGGCGTCGCGGCGGGCGGATAGGCTGTCATCGACAGGGACGAAAGCTTTGCAGGCGTCGACGTACGCCTGGATGTCGGGGTCGAGCGTGTAGGTCATGAAGGGTCTCCATAGAAAATATCGTTGTGTCGAGGGTGCTTTGCCAGCGATGGAGCCAGCAAGAACAGCCCCGCCAGCAGGATCGATGTCGAAGCTGATGGCCTCATCGCCGGCAAGCCGGCTCCCACAGGGTGCCGGGCCAGCCGCAGGATTCAGGCCAGGCACAGGAACCTGTGGGAGCTGGCCTTGCCAGCGATGAGGCCGGCAAGAACAACACAGACCCGCAAGTTTGATGTTGAAGCTGATGGCCTCATCGCCGGCAAGCCGGCTCCCACAGGGTGCCGGGCCAGGCGCAGGATTCAGGCCAGGCACAGGAACCTGTGGGAGCTGGCATTGCCAGCGATGAGGCCGGCAAGAACAACCCAACCAGCAGGATCGATGTCGAGGCTGATGGCCTCATCGTCGGCAATGCCGACTCCCACAAGGTTCCGGGCCAGCCGCAGGATTCAGGCCAGGCACAGGAACCTGTTGGAGCTGGCATTGCCAGCGATGAGGCCCGCAAGAGCAACCCGACCAGCAAGATCGATATCGACGCTGATGGCCGGGCAGTTCTTGAGCGCGCAATCAATCTGCTTGCCTGCCACCCTGGCATCTCCCACAGGGACAACGGCTGCAAAACGACAGATCAGAACAACGGCAAGGTGTACGCCAGGATCACCCGGTTCTCATCCCGGCGCCCGGTGGCGTCGCCTTGCAGCTGCACATTGCGCCAGCGCAGGGCGAGGTTCTTGAGCGGACCGCTCTGCACGGTGTAGGTGATGTCGATATTGCGCTCCCACTCACTTCCGTCCTCGCCGGCAACCTTGAAGTTGTCACCCTTGACGTAGCGGGCGAAGGCCACCAGGCCCGGCACGCCCAGCGGGGCGAAGTCTAGGTCGTAGCGGGCTTGCCAGGAACGCTCCTGGGCGCGGTCGAAGCGCAGCACCTGGACGGCGTTGGCCGCCGCCGGCAGGTCGGTATCGTGGATGAACGGCAGCGCGCTGTCGCCGGCGTTGTATTGGTAGCCGAGGCGGAAGGTCTGCGGGCCGAGGTTGGCGCTGAGCATGCCGGAGGTCATGCGGCTATCCAGCTTGCCGGCCTTCTCGGCGCCGGATTCGCCGGTGTCGAGGTAGTTGAGGGTGCCGCCGAGGGTCCAGTCGCCGAGCTTGCGGGTGTGGGTGACGGTGGCCAGGTTCTGCTGGTAGACATCCTCCAGCCGCCCGCCCCACAGGCCAACCGACCATTGCGGGGTCGCCCGCCAGGTGCCGCCGAGGTAGTTGAAACGGTCGCTGAACACGCTGTAGTAGTTGCCCACCTGAATGTCCCGGGCGCCGGCGAATTCACGCTGGTTGACCTGGCGCATCTGCCCGGCACTGAGGTCGAGGTTGTCGATCTCCTTCACATCGAGCATCGCCCCTTCGAAGAACTGCGGCAGCAGGCGTGCATCGCCAGAGCTGACCAGCGGGATTTTCGGGAACAGGCCGCCAACCTTGAGCTCGCTTTTCGAGTACTTGAACTTGACCGCCGCCGTGGCTTCGGAGAATTCATCCACCGAACGCGGATCGGCGTTGCGCGGACCGCCGGCACGGTCATAGGCCCCCGGCAGCAAGGCGCTGCCGCTGCGTGACGGCGAAGAGTCGAGCTTGAGCCCAAGACCGGCATAGAAGTCCACGCCAACGCCGATGGTGCCCTCGGTGTAGCCCGATTCACCCTTGAGGATGAAGCCCTGGGCCCACTCCTCGATCTTGGACTGCGACGGCTTGGTGGAGTCGCGCAGGTCGTGGTTGTAGTAGAAGTTGCGCAGGGTCAGGTTGGCCTTGGCGTCTTCGAAAAACGCCGCATGGGCGCCCAGCGGCGCCAGGCCCAGCAGCAGTGTCAGGGGTTTTGCCGAGCGAGCGAAGCCCGCCCCGTACGAGGATGCTTTCATTGTTGTTGTTCTCTTCTTATGGGTGATGGATCGGTGTTGCGTGGCACAGCTCAGTGGCCGTGCCAGATGAACTCCAGGGTGGTTTCCAGGGTTTCTCCGGGGCCCAGCTCATGGGTGCCGACCTCGTCCCACTGCGTCCGTGGGCGGTTGAAGGCATCGGCCAGATGGGACACCGGCTCCAGGCACAGGTACGCCGACCCTGCCGGAGCGAAGGCGACGAAATGGCCCAGGGTGCTGTGCAGGTCGAGCCGGCCCTGCGGGTAGTCGATGCGCAGCTTGCCGTCCCAGCGCGACTGGTAATGGGCCAGTGACGCGCCGTTGTCAGCGGCGATGCGCAGGGTTTTCTCAGCGTCTTGATGCTCGCCGGTGGCGAGGTAGTCGGCGTCGATCTGCCATTCGCGCCCGACCCGGTACTCCACCCGCATGCCCGGATGCCGCTGGAAATACGGATGCAGCCCGAGGCCCGCCGGCATCGGCGAATCGCCCTGGTTGAGCAGGCGCAGGGTGACCCGCAGGCGGTTGCCGTCGAGCACGAACTGCTGCTCGGCGCGAAACGCCCAGGGCCAGTGCTCGCCCTGGTAGTCGCAGCGGATCAGCGCCCTCTCCGTGCCGACCTCGACCACCTGCCAGGGCCGGGTATGACTCACCCCATGCAGGGTGTGCGGCAGCGCCGCAGGATGCGCCGGCAAGCGGTGCTCGATGCCATTGAAATCCAGCCGTGCGTTGCGGATCCGGTTGGAATACGGCACCAGCGGATAGGCCCCGGCTCGCGGCCAGTCCAGCGGATCGAAGGACGCGCTGCTGATCGGCAGCAGCAGGTCCAGCCCCTCGGCATTCAGGGCGGCGATACGCCCGCCCCAGGCCGGCAGCAGCTTCAGTTGCCAGATGGCATTGTTCAGTTCGACAGCGTGCATAAGACCCTCCGTTACCCGAAAACGGGCACGACAAGCCCCTGCCGCCACGCAGCGCGCGGCGGAGGTTGACAGCCAAAGGACGAAAAACGGTCAGGTACGACGGAAGCGCTCGATCACCTGCAGATCGATATCCAGCCCCAGCCCGGCCCCTTGCGGGATCTGCAACTGGTTGCCGCTGCGCAGCGATTCCACCGGGTACAGCCAGTCCGCCGGCTCGACGAACAGGTATTCCACCTGCGGCACCCAGGGCTGTACCGCCGCCAGATGCAGGGTGGCGATCAGGCCGGGACCGAAGTACGGGCAGTGCGGCAGCACCACGGCATCGCGCTGACGCGCCAGTTCGCCGATGCGCAGGCATTCGGAAATGCCGCCGACCTTGGTCACGCTGGGCTGGATCGAGTCCACCGCACCGCTCGCCAGCGCCTGCTCGAATTGCACCGCGGTGCACCAGTTCTCCCCTGCCGACAGCGGCACGCCCTGCCCGCGCAGGCTGGCCAGGGTGGCGAAGTCTTCCGGCGGGAAGATCGGTTCTTCCAGCCAGGCCAGCTTCATCTCGGCCAGGGCCGGTAGCCAGTCGCGGGTATCGCTGACCTTCCAGCCGCAGTTGACGTCGGTAGCCAGCGGCACCTCGTCGCCAATGGCGCGACGGCAGGCAGCGATTTCGTCGAGGGTCACCTCGTGCAGCTTGATATCGCTGAAGCCCATGGCCAGGGCCTTCTCGCAGATGGCCGGGGCCACCTCGTTATCGGCGTAGCGCACCAGGCTGGCATAGGCCGGCACGCTGTCGCGCATCGACTCGCCGAGCAGGCGGTGCAGCGGCAGGTTCTGCCGGCGCGCCGCCAGGTCCCACAGGGCGATATCGATGCCGGAGATGGCGAACATGGTCACGCCATAGCGGCCGAACAGGTGCAGGCGCAGTTGCAGCTCCTGGTTGAACGCGGCGATGTCGGTGATCTCGCGGTTAAGCAGCAATGGCGTGATCAGCCGGTCGATCAAGGCCTTGGTGGCATTGGCGACGAAGTAGCCGAAGGCCTCGCCCCAGCCGACGTTGCCCTGCTCGTCCTCGACACGGATCAGCACGTTTTCCAGGGTGTTCCAGGTGGTCGGGGTGATGCCCAGGCCCTTGCCGCCGTCATGGAACGGGATTTCCACGATCTGCGTATCGATACGAACGATCTTCATTGCCCGCGCTCCAGCAGTGAGGCCAGGGGCACGCCGGCGTAGGCACCGCCGACATGGTCGCGACCGGAGCCTTCCGGCGCCATGGCCTCATAAGGCAGGTAGTTGTCGGCCAGGTGCTCGCTGGCATTGTCCTGGGGCTGGTAGCCCAGTTCGCGGGCGCGGCGGTTGTGGAACAGCGGGTTGGGGCTTTCCGAGACGCCGTAGACGATCTCGTTGCGCACCTCTGGGTGCTCCAGGCCGATCAGCAGCAACTGGGCCAGGTCGCGGGCGCTGGTCCACATGCGCAGGCGACGAGCATCGGAAACCTTGGGGTCGGCGTTGCCGATACGGACGATAAAGGTCGCTACCTCGCTGCGCAGGGAGAAGGTGGTGCAGGCCGCCTCGCCGAACACCTTGCTCAGGGCGTAGTAGCTGTCCGGGGCTACCGGCATGTCATCGAAGAACTCGGCCTGGTCGCTGCGGTACTGGCCCAGCACATGATGGCTGCTGGCGAAGACGAAGCGCTTGACGCCAAAACGCTGCGCCGCTTCCAGCAGGTACAGGGTGCCGTGGTAGTTGGGCTCGACGGTGCTGTTGAAGTGGATATCGGTGCCGTGGGCACAGGCCAGATGGAGGATGCCGTCGACGCCTTGCACCGCCCGCTGCACGAAGGCAGGGTCGGTGAGGTCGCCGACCAGCGCGGTCTCGCCCTCGGCCAGCCCGCTGACCGCCTTGCGGTCGAGCAGGCGCAGGCTGTAGCGCTGGCGCAGGAAGGGCCGCAGAGCGGTTCCGACGATACCGGCGGCGCCGGTGACAAGAAGCGTAGGCATGACGTATTCCCGAAATCTTTGGAGAAGCACAAGCAGGTTGCGGCCCGCAGGCCGCGTTCATGTATCAGGCTGCCGCGATCACTGCGTCGCGCTTGGCCGGCGCCTTGCCGACAAAGAACGCCACGATCAGCGCCCCCATCACACCCAGGCCGCCGGCCAGGGCGAAGCCGCTGCCGTAGGTGCCGGTGGCCTGGATGATGAAGCCGGTCACGGTCGGCGCGACGATGCCGGACAGGTTGGCGAGGCCGTGCATGAAGCCGCCGGCGGTGCCCACCTGGTGGTCCGGAACCGCGTCCTGGATCAGCGACCAGTAGGCCGGTGCGGTAAGCATGAGGAAGCCGATGGCCACGGTCATCACCGCCACGGTACTGGTGACGCTCTCGACCCGCCCGGTCAGCACGATGCACACCGCCGCCACCAGCAGGCAGGTGACCAGCACCACCTTGCGCGAGAACAGTTGCTTGCCGGTGCGCTTGAACACCCAGTCGATCAGCAGACCGCCGCAGACGAAGCCGACGGTACCCACCAGCCACGGCAGCGCGGTGACGATGCTCATCGACTTGAGGTCGATGCCCTTGGCGTCGATCAGGTAGCTGGGGAACCAGGTCATGAAGAAATAGAGGATGTAGTTGTAGCAGAACAGCGAAACACCAGTGACCAGCACCGAACGCTGCAGGATGATCTGCAGCACCGGGGTGCGCGGCGCCTGTTCGGCGGTCATCACCGGAGCCACACGGCCTTCGTTGATCTCAGCCAGTTCCTCGGCCGAGACCTTGGCGTGTTCCTGCGGCGTCGAGGTGGCCAGGCGATACCAGGCGATGGCCCAGAGCACGCCGATCACCGCGATCACCACAAAGGCCACGCGCCAGCCCAGCCACAGGGCGAGGAAACCGACGATCGGACCGGCCAGGGCGCCGCCCAACGGGCCGCCAGCCTGGTTGATACCGATGGCGCGGGCGCGTTCCTTGATCGGGAACCAACTGTTGACGGTCTTGTTGGCAGTGGTGGACACCGGCCCCTCACCCACGCCGAACAGCGCGCGGACGATCAGCAGCGACCAGAAGTTGAAAGCCAGCGCGGTGGAACCGCAGAGCACCGACCAGAAGCTCATCGACCAGGTCAGCACACGCTTGGGCCCGAAGCGGTCGGCCAGGTAGCCGCCGACGAAGCAGAACAGCGCGTAGCCGAAGAAGAAGCTGGAGAAGATCATGCCCTTTTCGGCAGGGGTCAGATGGTATTCCTGGGTAATGAACGGCATGGCGATGGACAGCGCGGCCCGGTCGACATAGTTGATGATCATGGCGATGAACAGCATCGTCAGGATCGTCCAGCGGTAGTTCTTTTTCTTGTTCATGTACGTCTCCGTCCGGCGCCAGTAGCGACCGGATCTTGTTGTTATAGCGTGCGCCCCCAGGCAGCGGAGCGCACGCCGTCGGGGTCAGACGCTGTAATCCACTGCCACCCACTCGAAATACTGCTTCAGGTCCGTGACCAGGGCCTGGTGCGCGGGGTGTGGCAGGTAACGCTCTACCGCAGCCGCATCGTCGAAGCCCGCGTCGAGGATGTAGTCCCAGCAGATGGGGCGCTCCAGTTCGTTGGCGGCGACGGTCCAGTCACGGATGAAATCGATCTCCTGATCGAGGTCACGCATGCGCGCGACCAGGCGTTGCTCCAGTTGCGGCTGCCGCTCGACATGAGCCAGGCGGCGGAACATCACGACATGACGCATCATCGCGGCGCCCTCCCCTCAGCCCAGCAGCCAGGCCGGCGCGTCCTGCAACGCGACCGGGCGCAGGAAGCGCTCCAGCGCGGCATAGCCGACCGAGGTGGTTTGCGGGGTGGTGGACGATGGCCATGGCCCGCCATGCTGCTGGGCGTGGCACACCGCGACGCCGGTGGGCACGCCGCCGAACAGCACGCGACCGGAGATCTTCCCGGCGCCGCGGACCAGTTGGCGGTTGTCGGCGCTGTCCTGCTCGGCGCCCCACAGGGTGGTGGTCAGGCTGCCGCCGACGGCTTCCAGCACGGCCACGACCTCAGCAACCGAAGCGGCACGTACCAGCAAGGCCGCCGGGCCGAACATCTCCTCGCGCAGATGGGCATTGGCAATGAACGCTGCCGCATCGGTGCTGAACAGGCGCGGCGCCGGGCCGGCACCATCGGCCGCAGGAGTGAACACGGCATTGGCATTCTCGGCCACGGTGGCAGCCGCAGCGTCGAAGCCCTGGCGTATGCCGGCGGTGAGCATACGGTGCGTGGCAATCGGCGCAATGGCCTCGGCCAACTGGGCGACGAAGCGCTCGCTGTGAGCCGATTCCAGCAGCACGATCAGGCCCGGGCTGGTGCAGAACTGACCGCAGCCGAGGGTGATGGAACCCGCCAGGGTCTTCGCCAGGCCTTCGCTGTCTTTTTCCAGGGCGGCAGGCAACGCCACCAGCGGGTTGATCGAACCCAGCTCACCGAAGAACGGTACCGGACGCGGACGCTCGTTGGCCGCCTGCCACAGGGCCTTGCCGCCCTGGTAGGAGCCGGTGAAGGCTACCGCTGCGATGCCCGGATGCTGCACCAGATAGGCACCGCCAGCGCGGGACGTGGCCTCGACCAGAGTCAGCAGCCCTTCCGGCAGACCTTGCTGACGTACCACGCCAGCGGCCAGCTCGAACACTGCACGGGACAGTTCCGGATGACCGGAGTGGGCCTTGACCACCACCGGGCAACCGGCGGCCAGGGCCGAGGCGGTATCGCCACCGAGCACCGAGAAGGCGAACGGGAAGTTGCTCGCCGAAAACATCGCCACCGGGCCGAGGGCACGCTGCACACGCACCAGCGCCGGACGTCCGGCAGGCGGCGCGCCGGCCACTGCTTCACTGACGACCTGACGATATGGCACGCCGGCTTCCACTTCCCTGGCGAAACCGCGCAACTGGAAGGCGGTACGGGCTACTTCGCCATTCAGGCGACCTTCGCCCAGGCCGCTTTCACGGTCGGCAATGGCTACCAGCTCGGTCTGCTGGCTTTCCAGGGCAGCGGCCAGACCATTCAGCAGCGCGGCACGCACGGCAGCCGGGGACTCAGCCCAGAAATCGGCGGCGGCGACGGCCTTGGCGACAACCTGGTCGATCAGCGCCAGGGATGGATCCTGTTGGTTGCTCATTCAAATAGTCCTTCAGCGTGCCTTGGGTTCGAGGTGATAGCCGCGACCGCTGTAGTCGAAGTCCACCAGCTCGTTGATGGCCACCTCCTTGTCCGCCGGCGAGGCGTAGTAGGCGCGGATTTCCTTGATCAGGCCGCTGTCGGCGTCGAAGCGGTACCACTCGTCACCACGCAGGGCGGTGCCCAGCTTGCTTTTCCAGTGGGTCCACTCGATCACCGCTTCGTCGCTGTCGTGGCTGACCAGGATCTTCTCGATGGTCCACTGCGAACCGAGGTTCTCCACACACCACACCCACTTGCGGGCGATGGTGTCGGCGCTGCGCCACGGCACTTCCGGCAGGCCGGCGGGGAAGTAATGCACGGCGTCGGCGGTGAAGCAGGACACCAGCTTGTCGTAGTCGCCTTCGTTGCAGGCGTCGAAGTAGCGGCGGATGGTTTGCGCGTGCTTGTGCTCGGCCACGGCTCAGTCCTCCTTTTTGTCGATGATCGACGGGATCGCCGGACGGCCACTGGCGACCCAGGCGTGGTAGTCGGACACCGAGGCCGGGCTCGGCGGATAGACGCCCCACAGCGGCTCGCCGGAAGCGATGCGCATGGCCAGGTAGTTCTCGATGTCGTCCTGCACGGTGCAGACTTCGGCCAGTTCCTCGGCCAGGTGCGCCGGCACCACGGTCAGGCCATCGGCATCGCCGACGATGATGTCACCCGGATACACGGCGACGCCGGCGCAGCCGATCGGCACCTGCAGGTCGGCGACGTGGTGGTAGGAGATGCGGGTGGTCGCGGTGATCTCGCGGGCATAGGCCGGCAGGTTCATCGCGGCGATCTCGCTGCCGTCGCGCAGGGCGCCGTCGGTGACGATGGCCTTGGCGCCACGGGCCAGCAGGCGGGTCACCAGGATGTTGCCGGCGGAGGCCGCGGCCGGGTCGTTGCGGCTGTCGATCACCAGCACGTCACCGGCCTGCACCTGCTCCACGCCGACCCATTGCAGGTTGTCGTCGTTGGGCTTGGTGGTCATGGTCTGGTAGGTGTCGATGTCTTCACGGGCGGGGATGAAGCGCATGGTGAAGGCACGCCCGGCGAACGGCTTGGTGTCGCGGGTCATGGCACGCAGGCCGACCAGGGCCGGCTGGCGGAAGCCGCGCTTGAACAGCTGGGTGGTCAGCGAACCGCTGCTGCAGGCGGCCAGCTTGGCCAGGGTGGCATCGCTGACTTCGACACGCTTGCCCGAGGCACTTTCGTGGGCGTCGGCATAGGTATGGATGACGGACATTCTTATAGGTTCTCCAGGCGGGATTCATCCGATGGGCGGCCGACATGAATTCCCAACATATGGAACAAGTGTCGGCTTCAACCCCCGTTGAGGCCGATTCTATGGGGGAAAGTCCCAAGGAAAAGGGGCAGAATCGGTGCCATGGCCACCTCGTTCCAACTGATGGGAATAACCAATGAAAACCGGAGAAGGCACCGCCGCCCTCGAAAAAGCCCTCGACGTCCTCCAGGCCGTAGGGGCCATGTCCAACGGCATCAGCCAGGCGCAACTGGCCGAGCAGGTGCCGCTGCCGCGCACCACCCTGTACCGCATCCTTGCCACCCTGGTGGAGCGCGGCATGATCCGCCGCGATCCAACGCGCAAGGTCTACCGCCTGGGCTTCAACTACCTGGAGATGGTCCGCAACGCCTACCTGGAGCCGGACCTGGTGGCTGCCGCCAGCGAGGAACTGCGCGCCCTGCGCGATCTCACCGGAGAGACGTCGTACCTGGCGGTGCTCGACGGCAACCAGGTGCTGTCGCTGGAGCGCTGCGACGGCGCCCATACCCAGCGCTCGGCGGCCAGCCTGGGCCAGGGCAAGCCGGTGTACTGCACCGGCCAGGGCAAGGCGATCCTCTCCGCCCTTTCCGCCAGCGAACGGGACGAGATCCTCAAGGCCGTGGTGCTGGAACCGCTGACCCCACTGACCATCACCGATCGCCGTCGCCTGCTGGCGGAGCTGCAGATCACCCGCACCCGTGGCTACGCCCTGGACGACGAGGAAATCCGCCTCGGCGTGCGCTGCGTGGCGGCGCCGATCATCGACAAGCAGGGCCTGGTACGTGGCGCCTTGAGCGTGGCCGGGCCGGCCTGGCGCCTGACCCTGGAACGCCTGACCCTGCTCGGCCCGGAGCTGGCGGACGCCGCGCGGCGGGTCGGCGAGCAGTTGCGCCCGGAGCCGGCGCAGCGCCCGTCCGGCGCGCTGAATGTGCTGCCGGCACCCTGGTCGTTCCATGGCGCCTTTCCGCGCTGGCATGCCGCTAGCGGCACGCTGTATTGGGCCGACACCCTGGCCCCGGCGATCCACTGCTGGGACGGCCAGGCCAGTCGCCTGCTGACCCGCCTGGACATGCCGGTACGGGCGATGGAACTGCACCGCGACGGCCTGCTGGTGGCCCAGGCCGGTGGCTGGTCACTGGTGGATTGGCAGGGTCGCGAGCATCCGATGCAGGACGTGCTCGGCAGTCGCCTGCTGGCCCTGGCCAGTCACCCTTCCGGCAGCCTGTGGGCCTGCGCGCGGACGGCAGGCGGTTGCCTGATCGGCGAGATGAGCAGCGAAGGCGAGCTGCGTCATGGCTGGGCCCTGAGCGAGCAGATCAGTGGTTTTCGCTGGGATGCCAGTGGCAGCGCGGTGTACGCGATCGCCCCGGAAGCCGGCGACATCCTGCGTTTGCAGCCGGGCAGCACGGCGGTGCGGCGGCTGGCGTCGTTGCCACGGGGTGGCGGCAGCCTCAGCGGCCTGGCCCTGGACGCCCAGGGCGGGGTCTGGACCACCCAGCGCGACGGCTGGAGCCTGGCGCGCTTCGATGCCGAGGGTAATCTGGAGCGCATGATCGGCCTGCCGGTGCCCTGCCCTACGGACCTGTGCTTTGGTGGCGACGGGATGAAGACCCTGTTCATTACCAGTGCGCGGCAGGAATTGAAGCTGGAGGTGCTGGGCAGTGCGCCGGACTCCGGAGGGGTGTTGCAGGTGGAAACCGAGGTGGCTGGGCAGGTGGTGGGGGGGATCGACAGATTTCCTTGACCTTCAGGCCTTTATCGCTGGCAAGCCAGCTCCCACAGGATCGCCATAGCAAATGCAATAAAGGAATTAACAAATGCAAATTCAGTATTTCTGGTTCTAAAAACAAATCAGTAGTCTCGGCTCATGGCCCCCTGCTCCAGACAAGGAATCCCCCATGAGCCAAGCCGCCACCGTCATCGACTTCACCCTGCACCGCAAACGCAAGCTGGCCCAGCAACAGGGTCGCCTGCTCTGGGCGATGTATGCGCAGCAGGCCGGCCTGGCCGTGCAACCCGGGAGCGTCGCCATCGCTGCGTCGAAAGCCCCGCGCCTGGCCTGAACGACATGAACACGCCCAACCGTTTCCTGGCCACCTCCGACGAACCGCCCCTGATCCTGCCCGAAGCCGTCGCCCATGAAGACGACGGCATCGGCCAGCGCGTGGCCAGCAATCTCCAGCGCCTGCGCGCCAAGCGCCAACTGTCCCTCGACGCCCTGGCCCGGGCCAGCGGGGTCAGCCGGGCGATGCTGGCGCAGGTGGAATCGGGGCGCAGCGTGCCGTCGATCCGCGTACTGTGCAAGATCGCCCGGGGCCTGAAGGTGTCGGTAGCGGCCTTCCTCGAACAACGCGAATGTGCCGGGGTGACGCTGTTACCGGCACGCGACAGCAAGCGCCTGGTCAGTGCCAGCGGAGCATTCGTCAGCCGTGCGCTGTATCCGGTGGATGCGGCGCATCAGGTGGAATTCTACGAACTGCGGGTCAGCCCGCTGGGTGAGGAGCACTCCGCCGGACATGGTCCGGGGGTGCGGGAGAACCTGGTGGTAGCCCAGGGTGCGCTGGAGATCAGCGTCAACGAAGAGCGCTTCCTGCTCTCCACCGGCGATTCCATCGTCTTCTATGCCGACCAGCCCCACCGCTACCGCAATCCGGTAGACAGCGAGGCCGTCGCTTACCTGGTGGTGACCCATCCCGAAAGCCGGGATTGAGTCGAGCGCACCTCGATCAGCAGGTGCAGCACATCATCGGCATGCCGTTGCAGCTCATCATCATCGGCATGCTGCAGTCGTTCATCATCTTCATCATCAGCATGCAGCAGCTGTTCATCATCTCCATGCTCATGCCTGCCATCGGCATCATCTTGCAGGTCATGCCGTCGGCCATGACGGTGCATTCCATCATGCATTTCATCATCGGCATCATCATGCCGTTCATGGGCATGCTCATCATCGGCATACTCATCGGGGTCATGCCCATCATCATCAGGTTGCCGCACTGCATCATCATCGGCATGCCGCAGTTCATCATCATGCACATCATGTCCGCACTGTTGCGGAACATCGCCATGTCCATGCCGGCGGCGGGCTTCATGGTGCAGAGCATGCCGTCGTCGACCATCTTGCAGGTCATGGTGGCCATCATCATCGGCATGCCGGTCATGGGCATCATCGGCATGGCGTTGTTCATCATCGGCATCTGCATTGCGTTCATCATGGTGAAGTCCTTGTTCAAGAGTGACGAGAGGAGATGGGCGCCGATTCTAGGGCTGGGCGCAGCGGCGACAAGATGGCGGGAAAGCAGCGGCTGGCGCCGTGGCCATGGGCGAACCTGGGGCTGTGGCGATGCCGCGTGATGCAATAACGTCGATTGGAAAACCATCACGGATACAAAACCGTTCAAGGCAGCAAAACCGGCGCGATGGATATCGCCAAACGCTCCATGCTCATAACCGCCATGCATATTCGATCTAAGCCGCTGCGAAATAATTGCCCGTCGTGCCTGCATCGCGGCTCTTCACCCGCTGGCGGATCACGGCTAACCTTGGCGACCGGCCTGTCGCCCTGTTTCTGGAACCCACTGTCACGATGGAAATCTCTGCCCCTCAACCTGCGGCCAACGGCAAGGACAACGCCGGCGGACGCGTCCAGGTCATCGACCGCTCGATCGTGCTGCTGCGCGCCCTGGCCAACCTCAAGCACGGCGCCAGCGCCCTCGACCTGGCGCGGCACACCGGCATCGAACGCTCCACCATCCATCGCCTGCTCAAGACCCTGACCTACTGGGGCCTGATCGAGTCCCGCGGGGCCACTTACCATATCGGCCCGGAAAGCCTGATCTACTCCGCCGCCTACCTGAACCGCCTGAACCTGCGTCGCCTGGCCCTGCCCTATGCCATCGAGCTGCAACGGGTGATCGGCGAGCGCCCGGCGATCGTCTCGCTGTCGGTGCCGGTGGGTGACCAGGTGGTGCTGATCGAGCGCATGTGGACCCCGGCCACGCCGCTCAACGTGATCGTCGACCTCGCCGACCAGTTCCCCATCGAAGGCAGCCCCAGCGGGCGCGCGGTGCTGGCGACCTACAGCGAGGCGCTGGCCTTGAACGTGCTGGGCGAGGAGCGCTATGCCAAGGCGCTGCCGGGGTTGCAGGTGATCCGCAGCGAACAGGACTTTGCCTTTGGTCATGGCGAGTTCAAGCCGGGGTTATCGTCGGTGGCCTTCCCGATCCGGGTGGCCGGTGGCCAGGCACTGGGCGCCGTGGTGGTGGCCGGGCTGGATATGGAGGAAGAGACCCATCCGGGGTCGCCGCTGGCGGCGCATGTGCGGCGGGCTTGTGAGGGAATTGCGGCGCAGCTCGGGAATCTGTAGGGACTTCACCGACCCCATCGTCGGCAACGCCGACTCCCACAGAGCTCCCGGCCAGCCGCAGGTTCCAGGCCAGGCGCAAAACCTGTGGGAACTGGCATTGCCAGCGATGAGGCCCGCAAGAACAGCACTGACCAGCAAGATCGATATCGAAGCTGATGGCCCCATCGCCGGCAATGCCGGCTCCCACAGGGTTCCGGGCCGGCCGCATGATTCAGGCTCGACATAGGAACCTGTGGGAGCTGGCGTTGCCAGCGATGAGGCCCGCAAACACGACGCTGCCCCAACATCAGAGCCAGATCGCATCCCAATGCGGATAATCTCCAGCCTTGCATACCAGCCCGGCGCGTATGGGGTTGGCAACGATGTAACGCGCCACCGCAACAACATCTTCCTCCCGACGCAAAGCACGATCATGGAAACCTTGCTGCCATAAACGCCCGGTTCTGCCAAAGGCCTTGTTGATCAGGCAGGTGCTACGACATTTCACCCGGCGCATCAGGGTAGCCAGCGAGACTCGCTCCAGCTCTATCAACCAATGCAAATGATCAGGCATGACAACCCAGGTCAACGAGCGAACCATCCCGGTCCGCTCGGCATGACGCAACTGCTCCACCATCAACCTGGCGGTAGCGAAATCACCGAACACAGGCTCGCGCCCTGCCACCGTAGTGGTAAGCAGATACAACTGACCAGGAATCGAAACCCGACCACGACGCAACCGGTTGGAAGATGGACCGTCCATGTCACTCTCCTTGCGAACAAATCCTCAAGGTAGAAACAACAATCAGGAAACGATCAGGAACATGATCACAAGGTGTTTCCACTACCCACCCGCCAACACCGCCAACAACCGCTTCCGCTGCACCTTCCCATAATGCGAACGCGGCAGTTCCTCGACGAACCACAGCTGCCTCGGCACCTTGTAGCGCGACAGCAGCCCCCGGCAATGCTCGGCCAGCGCTTCCTGCGACACCATCTGCCCCGCCTCCAGCACCACCGCCGCACACACCTGCTCGCCCCATTCCACATCGGCCATGCCGAACACATGGGCCTCGCGCACTGCGGCGTGCCCCAGCAACGCCTGCTCCACCTCCCCCGGCTGCACCGACTTGCCGCCGCTGCGGATGATGTCCTTGCAGCGTCCGAGCACTTCAAGCTGCCCGTCAGGGCGGATCCGCCCGAGGTCACCACTGCGCAGCCAACCGTCCACCAGCACTTCGCCGGTCAGACCCGGCTGCTGCCAATAGCCCGCCATCAATTGCGGCCCGGCCAGCAGGATCTCGCCGATACCCTGGTCATCGACCCGCTCGACCTTCACCGCCGCTGAAAACAAGGAACGACCTACCACGCCTTCGGCGCTCTCACCAGCCAAGCGCAGGGCCGCCATTTGCGCGGCGGTCAGGTAGCAACTCCAGGGCGCTTCGGTCATGCCGTAGAGCACGGCGATCCGCCCGGCAAACAGGCTGAACGAACCATCCAGCACTTCCCCGGTCAAGGCAGCAGCACCGATATCCAGGCTCCTGAACGCCGGCAGATCGGCCGCAGCACTGCCGTGCTCACGCAACAAACGCAGCAACTGGGTCGGCACCAGCGAACTGAAGGCCACCCGGTATTGCCGTAGCTGCCCGAGGAACAGGCGAGCATCGAAGCGCCCGCCCAGCACCACTTCACCGCCGCTGAGCAGATGAGCCAGCACCGCCACTGCCGCGATGGGCCACAACGGCCGGACATTGAGCAGCACATCCCCCGGCAGCGCCCCTCGGGCCATGACCACGTTCTGCAGCACCGCACACAGGCTGGCATGCCGATGCATCACCGCCTTGGGCACGCCGGTGGTGCCGCCGGTGTAGTTCAGCGAGGCCAACGACTGCGGCGGTTGCGCCGGGCGTGCCGGCAATGCCGATGGCGCACCGTTCCCCAGCCCAGCCAGCGGCCGACAGTCGATGCCCTGCCCGCGCAGCCCCTCGGCCAGAGCCAGGTAGGCCTCGGAAAACAGCAGCAACGCCGCGCCGGCGTCACGCAACTGGGCCAGCAATTCGTCCTGGGACAAGGCCGGATCCAGCGGCACCCGCACTCGCCCGTTGGCCATGCAGCCATAGTCGGCGATCAGGTAGTCGACGCTGGCATCGGCCAGCAGTGCCACGCGCGCACCAGACTCGACACCCAGGCCGTCCAGCACCAGACCGAAGGATGTCAAGGCCTGGTCCAGTTGCGCAAAGGTCAGCCGCCGCCCGCTGGCCACCTCGTGCAGCGCCGGGGCATCCGGCCATTTGCGGGCCGCCTGGCCCAGCAAGGTACTGATATCCATGCCTACCACCCACTCAGGACGATACGTCCGTTGACCTGCCGCGACTCCAGCAAGGCATGGGCCTCGGCTGCCTGAGGGAACGGCAGCACCCGGTCGATCAACGGCCGGACCTGCCCGCCATGGATCAGCGCCAGGGCAGTGCGCAACTGCTCCAGGGTGGCACTGCCCGAGCCCCGCAGTTGCAAGCGACGGCCAATCAGCAGCCCCGGATTCACCGGCACGCTACCCGGCTCGACATTGCCCAGCACCACCACGCGACCGCCGAGGGTCATGCTGCGCAGGGTGTCCTCAAGGGTATGGCCGAGGTTTTCCATGGCCACATCGACGCCACGCTTGCCGGTGAGTTTCCACACCTCGGCGCTGTAGCCCGCGCTGGCGACCACCACCTCATGGGCACCGAGCTCGCGCAGGAAGTCCCGTTTCGCCTCGCTGCCGGTGACCGCGATCACCCGCGCGCCCAACGCCCGGGCCAGTTGAATCTGATGCGCGCCAAGGCCGCCGCTGGCACCGTTGATCAGCACTGTTTCTCCCGGCTGCAACCCGGCCTCGCCATACAGGGCGCGGACACTGGTGGCGATCGGACAGGAGGCCAATGCGGCCAGCGAGTAGTCCAGCCCCTCCGGCAATTCGACGGCGGAAATCGCCGGAATCCGCAGGTACTCGGCGTAGGCCCCCTCGGTGTCCACCGAAGGCAGGCCCAGGGCCCGGCACAGGTCCTGGCGCCCGCGCAGGCAATCCCGGCACTGGCCGCAGAAGCGCCGCTGATAGACCACCACCCGCGCGCCCACCTTGAGTTGCAGCACTCCGGCACCGACCTCGACCACTTCCCCGGCCACCTCATGCCCCAGCACTACGCCGGTATGGGCACCCGGCAATTGCCCGGCACGGTGCAGCAGGTCGTGGTGGCAGACACCGGCAGCGTGCACTCGCACCAGCACTTCACCCGGCCCGGCCTGGGGTGTGGGCACCTCTTCCAGTTGCAGCTGCTCCGGCCCGCCGAAGGCTTTCAGTACTATCGCTTTCATTTTTTATAACCGTTTGTGAAGAACCCAGAACATGTTCGTATAACAAACATGTTGTTTGCATTGTGAACATACTTTAAGTTTTCCCCACTTCGACGCCGCGCCGCAAGAGGCAAAACGTCTTTCTTTCACCCGCAGCGAAAACACGTCATGACAGTCGAGTACCAACACCTTGGCGACGGGGTTGTGCAGATCTCCCTCAACCGCCCCGAGCGTCTCAATGCCCTGGATGGCCAGGCCAAGCGCGAGCTGGCCGAAGCCTGGGAGCGTGCTGCCGGGGACCCGGACGCCCGCGCCATCGTCCTGCGCGGCGCTGGCGACAAGGCGTTCTGCGCCGGTTCCGATCTCAAGGAAATCCAGGCCACTGGCGAAGCGGTGGCCAGCGCCCTGCTCGCCCGTGCCCTGCCCGATGTCGGTAGCGAACTGAACAAACCGGTGGTCGCCGCCCTGCACGGCCATACCCTGGGCCTGGGCATCAGCCTGGCGATCCACTGCGATTTCCGTATCGCCCGGCCCGACACCCGCTTCAGCTTTCCGGAGGTGCGCCACGGCATGCTCTCCGGCTTCAGCGCGATCACCCTGCCCGGCCTGATCGGCGAGGCGGCGGCTCTGGACATCATGCTCAGCGCGCGCCACTTCGGCGCCGAAGAGGCCCTGGCCCTGGGCCTGATCAACCGTATCGCGGAGGACCCGCACAGCGCCGCCATCGAGCTGGCGACGCAACTGGCCGACCACTCGGCCAAAGCCATGGAATGGAGCAAGACCCTGCTGCTGGCCGAGCGCAGACGCCGCCTGCAACAGCATATGGCGCTGGTCGACCAGGCCCGACAGGACGTCATGCTGTACCGATAACCACAACGACACTGCCCAACACCCAAGCCTCGCCAGTACTGTCAGGAACACCCACCACCAGGAATGGATAGCGGCCCCCGAACCCGGAGCCTCACCATGTCTCGCCCCACCTTTTTCCAGCCCAGGCTCAACCTGCTCACCGCAGGCATCCTCGGCCTGTGCGTCGCGCCCCTGGCCAGCGCCGCCGACACCAGCAGCGACACCGCCCTGCAGACCGTAGTAGTGACCGGCGCCCGTGACAGCGGCCGTACCGTGGCCAAGAGCCTGGCGCCGATCGATGTGATCAGCGCCGACGACCTGGCCCGCTCGGGCAAGCAGAACCTGCGCGACGCCCTGGCCGCCGCCGTGCCCTCCTACACCAATGCCGCCGGTTTTACCGGCGGCACCGGGCTGTCGGTGAAATCCGCGGCCCTGCGCGGCCTCGGCGGCAACCATGTGCTGGTGCTGGTCAACGGCAAGCGCCGGCACAACACCTCGCTGATCTTCGTGCAGACCGCCGCCAGCTCCAGCGGCCAGTCGCCGGCAGACCTCGACCTGATCCCGGTCAGCGCCGTCGACCACGTGGAAGTGCTGCGCGACGGCGCCGCCGCCCAGTACGGCTCGGACGCCATCGCCGGGGTGATCAACATCATCCTCAAGGGCAACGACAGCGGCGGCAGCGCCAGCGCGCTGTACGGTCAGTACGAGAACCGCATCGGCGGCAAGGGCAATTTCGGCGCCCGCGGCCAGGGCCAGATCAACCAGGGCTTCGCCTTGCCCAATGACGGTTTCTTCAGCCTCAGCGCCGATATCGGCATCCAGGAAAGCTCCAACGTCGCCGGTGCCGTTCCGGCCCGTACCAGCATCTATTTCCCGGTCAATGGCGCCGCCGACCCGCGTGAAAACGGCGAAAGCCGCTACCGCCAGCAACTCGGCCAGCCCCGTTCGCAGACCTATAACTTCGGCTACAACGCCGAGCTGCCGCTGAACGAAAGCGTCAGCCTGTATTCCTTCTCCACCCTCAGCCACCGCAACTCCACCAGTTGGGGCACCTACCGCACCGCCAACTCGCCGCAGAACATCGTCTCGGTCTATCCGGACGGCTTCTCGCCGCGTTTCGTGGTGGAAGAGGACGATTTCCAGACCGTGATCGGCCTGCGCAACGAAGACGTGCTGGGCTGGAAGCTCGACCTCAGCACCAGCTACGGCTACAACGACGCCAACACCCGCAACGAGAAATCGCTGAACCCGTCCCTCGGCCCGGACAGCCCGCGCAACATGGACGGCGGTCATCTGATCGCCAGCCAGTGGACCAACAACCTCGACCTGACCCGGGGCTTCGACACCGGCCTGTTCGCCAAGCCGCTGAACGTCTCCACCGGCCTGGAATTCCGCCGCGACGGCTTCGAGATCGAGGCCGGCGAATACGCCTCCTATGCCGATGGCGGCTATGTCTTCCCCGCCGGTCACCCGCTCGCCGGACAACGCCCGAACCCGGGTGCTCCGGGCCTGGTCGGTTTCACCCCGGCCGATGCGCACAATTATTCGCGGACCAACACCGCCGGCTACATCGACCTGAGCCAGAGCCTCACCGATCAATGGGACGTCAGCCTGGCCGGACGCTTCGAGCACTACAGCGACTTCGGCGATACCGCCAGCGGCAAGTTCTCCACGCGCTATGCCTTCACCCCGCAATTCGCCGTGCGCGGCACCATCAGCAACGGCTTCCGCGCACCGTCGCTGCAACAGCAGTACTACTCGTCGTCGCTTACTGCCTGGCGCACCAGCCCGCTGACCGGCGTGCTGGAACAGGCCACCACCCGCTACGTCACCGTCGACGACGCGGCCGGCCGCGCCCTGGGTGCCAAGGACCTGAAGCCCGAGAAGTCGATGAACTACAGCCTCGGTTTCGTCGCCACGCCGAGCGAGAACCTCGACATCACCGTCGACCTGTACCAGATCGATATCAAGGACCGCATCCTGCAGACCAGCAACCTGCAAGGCACCGCCGTGTCCAACATCCTCGCCGCCAATGGCCTGGACCCGAACCAGATCGTCTCCTACTTCGGCAACCTGGCCGACACCCGCACCCGCGGCATCGACCTGGTCGCCGACTACCGCTACGACCTCGGCCAATACGGCAAGACCAAGTGGACCCTGCTGAGCAACCAGAGCCTGCAGACCATCGAGAAGATCAAGGAGCCTGATGCCCTCGCCGGCACCGGCGTGACGGCGGTGGGCCGCGACCGCCAGGGCAACCTGACCACGGCCTACCCGAAGAACGTCACCTCGCTGACCGCCGCCTGGCAACTGGGCGACTTCGACGTCACCCTCAAGGGCACGCGCTATTCCAAGGTCACCGGACGCAACCAGATCTCCGCCAGCCGCGACGAGGAAATCCGCCCGGCGTTCATCACCGACCTGAGCCTGGGCTACTGGATCAGCGACGCAGTGAAAGTGACCATCGGCGGCGAGAACATCTTCGACCGTCGTCCGCAGCAGCTCAACGCCGAAGCCAAGCGCTACTACTTCTTCCCCACCGACGATCCGACCTACAGCTGGTACTCGCCGTACGGGCTGGAAGGCGCGTACTTCTTCGGCAAAGTCGACGTGAGCTGGTAATCCGCGATGAGCAGCCTGTCCGCACACTCCGCCGTCGCGTTCGACCAGCGCCTGTACCGCAAGCTGGCCTGGCGCATCATGCCGTTCCTGTTCCTGTGCTTCGTGCTCAACTGGCTGGACCGGGTCAACATCAGCTTCGCCCACCTGCAGTTCAAGGCCGACCTGAACATCAGCGACGCCACCTTCGGCATCATCGTCGGGGTGTTCTCCATCGGCTATCTGCTGTTCGAGATCCCCAGCAACCTGCTGCTGGAGAAGTTCGGGGCGAAGAAGACCATGACCCGGATCATGATCCTCTGGGGCCTGGTGACCATCGCCACCGCCTTCGCCCAGACCCCGGCGCAGTTCTATGTGCTGCGGGTGCTGCTGGGGGCGGCCGAGGCCGGGTTCTTCCCCGGCGTGATCCTGTACCTGACCTACTGGTTCCCGGCGGCCTACCGGGCGCGGATCACCTCGCGCTTCATCATGGCCATCGCCGTCTGCGGCATCGTCGGCGGGCCGCTGTCGACCTGGATCATGGGTCACTTCGGCGGCTTGGGCGGGTTCAGCGGCTGGCAATGGCTGTTCGTGGTCACCGGTATTCCGCCGGTGCTGGCCGGGCTGTTCGCCTGGTACTGGCTGGATGACAAGCCGGCCAAGGCACGCTGGCTCAGCGATGACGAAAAGCGTGCCATCGAAGGCGCCCTCGCCCATGAACGGGCCAACCGCAAGCCGGGTGGCCACCAGCGTTTCGTCGAGGCGCTGAAGGACCGCAAGGTCTGGTTCATCACCCTGGCCTACTGCCTGACCATCATGTGCACCGGAAACGTCACCAATATCTGGGCGCCGTCGATCATCCGCGATTCCGGGGTGAGCAACCTCGGCCAGCTCGGCCTGTTCTCGGCCCTGCCCTATGTGGTCGGCGTGCTGGTGATGCTGTGGGCCTGCCGTCACTCGGACCTGCACCAGGAACGCCGCTGGCATTTCGCCCTGGGCGGACTGACCGCGGCCCTGGCCATGACCCTGCTGCCGAACCTGATCGCCGGCCCCTGGTCGGCCATCGCCCTGCTGACCCTGATGACCAGCGGCTACCTGGTGGCCACGGCGGTGTTCTGGACCATTCCCACCTATTACCTCTCCGACCGCGCCCGTGCCGCCGGGCTGGCGCTGGTCAACTGCTGCGGGCAGGTCAGCAGCCTGCTGACGCCGATCATGATCGGCAGCATCAAGACCAACACGGGCGATATCAGCCTGGCCCTGTACATCGTCGCCGGCCTCGTCGCCAGCGGCACCCTGATCCTTTTGCTCGGCGTTCCGCGCCAGGCCTTGCGCGATGCACCCTGACTTCCTTTTCGAGACATGCTCATGACCGACTACCTGGCACTGGCCAATCAACTGGCCACCCACATCCAACCCGGCGCAGCCGAGCGCGATGCCCAGCGCATCCTGCCCTACGAGCAACTGGACCTGATCCGTAATTCCGGCCTCGGCGCCGCGCGGGTGCCCGTCGAACTGGGCGGTGGCGATGTCAGCCAACTGCAGGTGGCGCAGATCTTCATCGCCCTGGCCAAGGCCGACCCGAGCGTGGCCCAGGCGCTGTTTCCGCATTTCGCCACGGTCGAGCATCTGCGCCTGATCGCCAACCCGGAGCAACAGCGCCGCTACCTCGGCGCCTTTGCCGAGCGCCAGCTGTCCTCCGGCGCCATCGCCGAACGCAGCGGCAAGTTCCGCGGTGAAATCCATACCCGCCTGGAGCGCGACGGTGATCGCCTGGTGCTCAACGGCAGCAAGTTCTACAGCACCGGCTGCCTGTTCGCCGACCTGCTGAAGATCCAGGCGGTGGACGAGGCCGGCAACGCGGTGTATGTCATGCTCGCCGCCGACACCCCCGGCATCACCCTGCTCGACGATTGGGACGGCATGGGACAGCGGGTCACCGCCAGCGGCACCACCCTGCTGGACAAGGTGCCGGTGCTGCCCGAGCAGGTGATCCCGCTGGCCGAGTGGTACCAGCGGCGCAACTACATCGGCGCCAGCGCGCAACTGATCCACTGCGCCATCGATATCGGCATCGGCCTGGCGGCGCTGGACGACGCGGTGCAGTGGTCGCGCACCGGGGCACGGCCAGTACGGGAAAGCGGTGTCGATGAAGCCCGCAACGACCCGTACATCCTGCACACCGTGGGCGATCTGGCCGCTGCGATCCATGGCGCCGAGGCGCTGGTGGAAAAAGCCGCGTTGAGCGTCGACCTGGCCGCGCGCAGCCAGTTGCAGGGTCTGCTCGAAGGCGAAGCGCTGGACGCCCTGCTCGCCCGTACCTCGATTGCCGTGGCCGAAGCCAAGATCGCCTCGACCCGCGCCGCCCTGCATGTCTGCGAGCGGCTCTACGAAGTCGGCGGCGCCGCCACCACCCAGTCGCGCTACAACTTCGACCGCCACTGGCGCAACGCCCGCACCCACACCACCCACGATGCCGTGGCCTACAAGTACAAGGCCATCGGCGACTACCTGGTGAACGGCAACTACCCGCCGATCGCCTTTACCTACTGATCCGGGGAGCCGGGATGCCACCGTTTCGTATCGCAGGGATTGCCCTGCTGTTCTGCTGTGCCAGCGCTTCAGCCCAGGACTGGGGCGATCTGGATGCCCGGATCGCCAAGGCCTTGCCCGGGGTCATCGAAATCCGTCACCAGATTCACCAGCATCCCGAGCTGGGCAACCGCGAGGTCGAGACGGCCAAGCGTGTCGCCCAGCGCCTGCGCGAGCTGGGCCTGGAGGTGCAGACCGGTATCGCCCATACCGGCGTGGTCGGCATCCTGCGCGGCGGCAAGCCAGGGCCGGTAGTGGCGATCCGCGCCGAGCTGGACGCCCTGCCGCTGACCGAACAGACCGGCCTGCCCTATGCCTCGACCGTGCGCAGCGTGGACCAGGGCGGCGATTTCCGCACCCGTGGCAAGGAAGTCGGGGTGATGCATGCTTGCGGCCACGACGCCCACATGGCCATGGCCCTGGGTGTCGCCGAGGTGCTGGCGGCGCAGCGTGACGAATTGCCGGGGACCTTGAAGCTGATCTTCCAGCCCGCCGAGGAGGGTCCGCCGCTGGGCGAGGACGGAGGCGCCAAACTGATGATCGAGCAAGGTGTGCTGGAGAATCCGGCGCCGGCGGTGATCTTCGGCATCCATGTCACCGCCGGTACGGCAGGCGCTTTCACCCTCAGCCGCACCCGCACCACGGCGGCGGCGGATACCTTCGTCGCACGGATCAAGGGCCGCCAGACCCATGCCGCATTTCCCTGGACCGGTATCGACCCGGTACCGGTGGCGGCGCAGACGATCCTGGCCTGGCAGACCATTCCCAGCCGCCAGTCCAACCTCAGCGTGTTGCCGGCGCCGGTGATTTCCGTCGGACGGATCGAGGCTGGCGACCGGCACAACATCATTCCCGCCGAAGTGCGCCTGGAGGGCTCGATCCGCACCGTCAGCGACGAACAGCGCGAGGACGTGCTGCAACGCATGCGCCGCACCGCCGAGAAGATCGCCGAGGCGTCGGGGGCCAGTGCCGAGGTGGAGTACCTGCCGGGCAACTACCGCGCCGGGCACAACGACACGGCGCTGGTGGATCGCCTGCTGCCGGTGCTGGAACAGGTGTCCACGGTGCCGGTGAAGATCGACAACGGCACCTATGGCGCCGATGACTTTGCCGAATATGCGCGGCAGATTCCGGGGATCTTCATGCGCATGGGGGTTACGCCTGCGGAGTTGGCGGACAAACCGGTGTGGCCGACCCACTCGCCGGGGTTCCAGGTGGATGACCAGGCGCTGGCGGTGGGGATCCGGGCGTTGAGCAGGATGACCTTGAGTTATATGCAAGAACATTGATGGTGTTCCTCAGGGCCCTATCGCTGGCAAGCCAGCTCCCACAGGTCCGGCGGTGCACGCGGTCACTGTGGGAGCTGGCTTGCCAGCGATAGGGCCACCAAGGTCTAGACTCAACCAGCCACCCCACCCCGGAGCTGCCGTCATGACCGCCAAAAACACCCTCTGCCTGTGGTTCAACGGCGACGCCCTCGACGCCGCCACCTTCTACGCCGCCACCTTCCCCGACAGCCGGGTCATCGCCGCCCACCCAGCCCCCGGCGATTACCCGTCCGGCAAGCAGGGCGACATCATCACCGTCGAATTCACCGTCATGGGTCTCCCCTGCCTGGGCCTCAACGGCGGGCCGATGTTCAAGCACAGCGAAGCCTTTTCCTTCCAGGTCGCCACCGACGACCAGGCCGAGACCGACCGTTACTGGAACGCGATCATCGACCACGGCGGCGAAGCCAATGTCTGCGGCTGGTGCAAGGACAAATGGGGCATTTCCTGGCAGATCACCCCGCGCATCCTCACCCAGGCCATCACCCACCCCGACCCGGCCAAGGCCAAGCGCGCCTTCGAGGCGATGATGCAGATGGGCAAGATCGATATCGCCGGGATCGAAGCGGCGCTGAAGGATTAGGCAAGAACCCGGTCGAATCGGGTTACCGGCAGAAACCGTCCGACGCCGAAGATAGAGCGGTCATTCACCGCCCTCGAGGAATACAGCATGCAAGTCATCGCCTATGGTGCCCATGCCGGCCATCAGCCGCTGGAGCCGCTGACCATCACCCGCCGCGACGTCGGTGCCCACGACGTGCGGATCGAAATCGCCTACTGCGGCATCTGCCACTCCGACCTGCACCAGGTGCGCTCGGAATGGGAAGGCACCCAATACCCCTGTGTACCAGGCCATGAAATCGTCGGCCGGGTGGCCAGCGTCGGTGGCCATGTCAGTGGCTTCAAGGTCGGCGACCTGGTCGGCGTCGGCTGCATCGTCGACAGCTGCAAGCACTGCGCTGACTGCGACGAAGGCCTGGAGAACTACTGCGACGGCATGATCGGCACCTACAACTTCCCGACCCCGGACGCGCCGGGCTGGACCCAGGGCGGCTACTCGCAGCAGATCGTCGTGCATGAGCGCTACGTCCTGCGCATCCGTCACCCCGAGGCACAACTGGCGGCGGTCGCCCCGCTGCTGTGTGCCGGGATCACCACCTGGTCGCCACTGCGTACCTGGGGCGCCGGGCCGGGCAAGAAGGTCGGCGTGGTCGGCATCGGCGGCCTGGGCCATATGGGCATCAAGCTGGCCCATGCCATGGGCGCCCACGTGGTCGCCTTCACCACCTCCGAGTCCAAGCGCGAAGCGGCGCTGGAACTGGGCGCCGATGAAGTGGTGGTGTCGCGCAATGCCGAGGAAATGGCCGCCCACGCCAAGTCCTTCGACCTGATCCTCAACACCGTCGCCGCGCCCCACGACCTCGACGCTTTCCTCGTCCTGCTCAAGCGCGACGGCACCCTGACCCTGGTCGGTGCCCCTGCCAGCAACCACCCGTCGCCGAACGTGTTCAACCTGATCTTCAAGCGCCGCACGATTGCCGGTTCGATGATCGGCGGTATTCCGGAAACCCAGGAAATGCTCGACTTCTGTGCCGAGCACGGGATCGTCTCGGATATCGAACTGATCCGCGCCGAGCAGATCAACGACAGCTACGAGCGGATGCTGAAGGGCGATGTGAAGTATCGGTTCGTGATCGATAACGCGACCTTGGCGGGCTGAGCCCACCCTGTGGGAGCCGCCGGCGATGAGGCCAATCCGGTTGGTCAGTGTTGCTCTTGCGGGCCTCATCGCTGGCAATGCCAACTCCCACAGGTTTATGTGCCTGACCTGGATCCTGCAACTGGTCCAGAACCCTGTGGGAGCCGGCATTGCCGGCGATGAGGCCATCAGCTTCAGCGCCGCAACCGCTCCAGCACTTGCTGCGCATTCTCCACACAGCCCTGCCCTTCGGGCCGCGCTTCGATCCCTTCGATTGCCACCAGCAACTGCGCCTTGCTTCGAGCCAGGCGCTCCTGCATCACCTCGATCTCCGCCACCTTGCGCCGCAGGCCGGCGACCAGTTCGTCCTGCCGCCAGTCACCATTGGCCAGCGGCAGCAGGCCGCGCACTTCTTCCAGGGAGAACCCGGCGCGCTGCGCCCCGGTGATGATCTCTAGTATCCACAACGCATCCGGACCATAGCTGCGATAGCCGTTACCGGTACGCTCCACGGCATTGAGCAACCCGCTGGATTCATAAAAACGGATGCGCGATGCCGTTAAGCCGCTGCGTTTCGCCAGCTCGCCGATTTTCATGTGCCACCTCATAGCAAAGTGCTTGACCTTAAAGTTCACTTTAAACCTAAGGTGAGGCCACGACCAATCGAGGTGTCCCCTTATGACCACCCTGTTCACCCCACTGACCCTGCCCAACCACACCGTGATCGCCAATCGCCTGGCCAAGGCGGCGATGGAAGAGAACATGGCCGACGCCGACCACGCGCCGTCCGCCGAACTGCTGCGGCTCTACCAGGCCTGGGCCGACGGCGGCGCCGGGTTGCTGATCAGCGGCAACGTGATGATCGACGGCCGCGCCATGACCGGCCCCGGCGGCGTGGTGCTGGAAGATGATCGCCACCTGCAACGCTTTCGCCAGTGGGCGCAGGTCGGTCGTGCCGGGGGTGCGCAATTCTGGTTGCAGCTCAATCACCCCGGGCGGCAGATGCCGGCCAATCTTGGCCAGCCGACCTGGGCGCCCTCGGCGGTGCCCTTGGCGCTGGGCAATCTTTCCCGGCATTTCGCCCCGCCCCAGGCGATGGATGAAGCGATGATCGAGCAGGTGATCCAGCGCTTCGCCAGCAGCGCGCGGCTCGCCGAGCAGGCCGGCTTCAGCGGGGTGCAGATTCATGCCGCCCACGGTTACCTGCTCAGCCAGTTTCTTTCGCCACTGAGCAACCGCCGCGACGACCAATGGGGCGGATCGCTGGACAACCGCGCCCGCCTGTTGCTGGAAGTGGTCAAGGCCGTGCGTGCCGTGGTCTCGGAAGGCTTCACCGTGGCGGTCAAGCTCAACTCCGCAGACTTCCAGCGCGGCGGCTTCAGCGCCGAAGATGCCCGCGAGGTCGTGCTGCGCCTGAACGAACTGGCGGTGGACCTGGTGGAACTGTCTGGCGGCAGCTACGAAGCACCGGCCATGCAAGGCGATGCCCGCGACGGTCGGACCCTGGCCCGTGAGGCCTACTTCATCGAGTTCGCCAAGGACCTGCAAAGCGTGGCGAAAATGCCGCTGATGGTCACCGGCGGGATCCGTCGCCGTGCGGTGGCGCAACAGGTGATCGATTCCGGCGTGGCCATGGCCGGGGTCGGCACCGCCCTGGCCATCGAACCCGATCTGCCACGCCGCTGGCAGCAGGGCCAGGACAACGCCCCGGCGCTGCGTCCGATCACCTGGAAGAACAAGGTGCTGGCGTCGCTGGCGAACATGGCAGCGGTGAAGTTCCAGTTGCGTCGCCTGAGCCGGGGCCGCGCGCCGAGGCCGGACGTCACCCCGGCCTGGGCACTGCTGGTCCAGCAAGTGGCAACGGCCGTGCAGGCGCGCCGCTATCGCCGCTGGGCCAACGGACACAGGCGCGCCTGAAACACGCACACCTCCACATGCGTCATTTCGCATGGCACACATGTTTTCCCAGCCATGGGTCTGATGCCGGGCTTTCCCTAGCATGGGTCCGGCAATGCACCGCCGGATCGAGGCAAGCGACCCGCCGCCGCGTTGCTCCCGTGTCAGTCCCTGTCGAGGAAAACAACAACATGAACAGCGCCGCCATTGCGTGCCAGGACATCACCTGGAACCCCATCACCAAGACCAGCACCTTCAGCGCCCACGACCGCGAGATCCTCACCCGCCACTGGCATCCCGTGGCCTTTTCCACGGATGTCACCGACCAGCCCTACGCGGTGATCCTGCTCGACGAGCCGGTGGTGCTCTACCGTACCGGCGATACCATCAACGCTGCCCGGGATATCTGCAGCCACCGCGGCGCGCCGCTGAGCAAGGGCTGGGTGCGCGACGGCAATCTGATCTGTCCGTACCACGGCCTGCACTTCGGCACCGACGGCCGCTGCACGCGGATTCCCTCGGAGCCCAACGCCAAGCTGACCGAACGCCACCGCATCCAGATGTACAAGGCCCGCGAGGAATACGGCCTGATCTGGGTGCTGATGGCCGGTGACGATGCGCCCTTCGCGCAGATGCCGTCCTGGCACGACCCCGAGTTCCAGCGCATCCTGCCGCCGTCCATCGATATCGCCGCCTCGGCCGGGCGCCAGGTCGAGGGCTTTATCGATGTCGCCCACTTCGCCTGGATCCACCACGAAGCCTTCGCCGAGCGGGACAACCCGGTGGTGCCGACCTACAAGGCCGAGGTCACGCCCTATGGCGTGCATGCCGAGTACGTCAGCAGCGTCAGCAACTTCCCCAAGTCCCTCCAGCATCGTGCCCCGGCGGACTACCTGTGGACCCGCACCTTCGATGTGTTCGCGCCGTTCACTGCGCGCCTGAGCGTGGACTTCCCCGAGCCCGGCCAGCGCCTGGTGATCCTCAATGCCGCCAGCCCGATCTCGGCGCGCAAGACCCGCATGTTCTGTGCGATCACCCGCAACTTCGACCAGCACATGCCCCTGGCAGACGTGTATGCGTTCAACCAGCAGGTGTTCGAGGAAGACCGCGATATCGTCGAGCTGTGCCGCCCCGAGGATCTGCCACTGGACCTGTCCCTGGAAATCCACATTCCCGCCGATCGCTCTTCCACCGCCTATCGCCGCGCCCTGAGCGCGCTGGGCCTGGGTCGGGCCTTTACCAGCTGAGGGAGGGATGGACATGTACAAGTGGGAATGTCTGGTCTGCGGCTTTTTCTATGACGAGGCCCTGGGCCGACCGGAAGACGGTATCGCCGCCGGCACGCGCTGGGAGGACGTACCGGAGGACTGGTACTGCCCGGAGTGCGGAGTGGGCAAGGCGGATTTCGAGATGGTGCGGCTGCCGCTGGACGCCGTCGCGCCAGCGGCGACGACGCAGCCCGACCCGGTGGTCATCCTTGGCTCCGGTCTCGCCGGCTATACCGTGGCCCGTGAGCTGCGCAAGCTCGACAAGAGCACGCCGATCCTGATCGTCACCCGCGATGGCGGCGAGTTCTATTCCAAGCCGGCGCTGTCCAATGCCTTCCAGACCGGACGCTTGCCGGAGCAACTGGTCACCTCCACTGCCGCGCAGATGGCCGCCCAGTTGCAGGTGCAGGTCAGGGCCGGGGTCGAGGTGCAACGCATCGATAGCGCGGCGCAGGTGGTGTATATCGACGGCCAGCCGCAGCGCTATGTCGCGCTGGTCCTGGCCCTGGGCGCCGATGCGCGGCGGGTGGTACTGGAGGGCGACGGGGCGCAGGCGATCATCACGGTCAATGACCTGCAGGACTATCGCCGCCTGCGCGGGGAGATCGGCAGCAATGCCAGGATCGCCATTCTCGGTGCCGGGCTGATCGGCTGCGAGTTCGCCAACGACCTTAGCCATGCCGGGCACCAGGTCTGCGTGGTCGACCGGGCGAGTTGGCCGTTGAGTCGGCTGTTGCCGGCGGAGGCCGGCGAGCAGATGGCCGATGCGCTGGCGTCCCTGGGCGTGCGCCTGGAACTGGGCAATGGCCCGGTGTCGGTCTGGCGCCGGGGCACGGCCTACGAATTGCAGTTGGCGGACGGCCAGGCGATCGAAGTGGACTACGTGCTCTGCGCCGTCGGCCTCGAACCGCGGGACGCATTGGCGCGCGCCGCCGGACTGGAGGTGGGCGCCGGGATCGTCACCGATGCCTGCCTGCGCACCAGCGCGGCGAATGTCTACGCCCTCGGCGACTGCGCCCAGGTGCATGATCTGGTGCTGCCCTATGTCATGCCGATCATGCTCCAGGCCCGCGCCCTCGCCCAAACGCTGGCCGGACAGCCGACCGCGGTGGCCTACCCGGCGATGCCGGTGACCATCAAGACCAGCGTGCTGCCGACGGTGGTGGCCTCGCCCCTGGACAGCGGAGGGCAGTGGTCGACGCGGCTGGCAGAACGTTGCGACCAGGGCATCGCCAACCTGCGCTCGCTGTACCACGACGAGCAGAGCCGGATGCTCGGCTTTGTACTGATGGGCGCGGCGACCCAGGAGAAGGCGGAGTTGCTGAAGGAATTGCCGGATTGGCGGTAGTCGGGCGGATCGCTATATAGTCAGCTACGTATCGATTGTTTTTGATGGCCTCATCGCTGGCAAGCCAGCTCCCACCGGGACTGTGTGCGCCGGTCCTGTGGGAGCTGGCTTGCCAGCGATGAGGCCATCAGCATCCCCCCAGACCGCAAGCCGAGTCCACCCGTGCCCACTCCCCTGCCCAACTGCGACGCCCAACTGATCCGCACCCTGCACACCCTGCTCACCGAGTGCAGCGTGTCGCGCACCGCCGACCTGCTTGGCCAGAGCCAGCCGGCCATCAGCGTGGCCCTGCGCCGCCTGCGCGAACTGACCGGCGACCCCCTGCTGGTACGCAGCGGCCGGCGCATGGTCCTCACCAGCCACGGGCAAACCCTGATCGAACCGGCCGCCCGCGCCCTGAGCAGCATCGAGCAGATCCTCCACCCCAGCGACCGCTTCGACCCCGCCACCACCCGCCAGACCTTCCGCATCAGTACCCCGGACTACCTCAGCGTGTTCTTCGTCCCCGCCATCGTCGAACGCTTTAACGCCCAGGCGCCCCACGCCACCCTCGAACTCACCCACCTGCAAGCCGAAGGCGGCTACGCCAAGGGCCTGGAAGACGGTCACCTCGACCTGGTCATCGGCAACTGGCGCACCCCGGCCGATCACCTGCACCTGCAACCGCTGTGCGATGACGACCTGGTCTGCCTGCTGCGCGAGGAACACCCGATCCGTCCGGGTGAGTTGACGCAACAGGCCTATGCCGACGCGGATCACCTCGCCGTCATGACCCACAACGCCAGCGGCCACGGCACCATCGGCGACGAACTGGCGGGCAACGGCCTGGCCCGCCGGGTGACCACCACCCTGCCGTATTTCTGCATCGCGCCCTATGTGCTGGTGAAGTCGGACCTGGTGTTTACCACTACACGCTCGTTTGCCAAGCATTACAGCGAACTGCTGCCGCTACGGATCGAGCCCTTTCCGGTGCAGGTACCGGCGTTGCGGTATTACCAGTTGTGGCATGCGAGGAAGCATCGCTCGGAAGCTTCGCGGTGGTTGCGCGGGGTGGTGCTGGAGGCTGCACGGGAGATCGGGGCCAAAGTGCAAGGAGCGCAGCTGAGCGCCCCTCGCTCGACTCATCAGTGCTGAAAGACTTTCTTGCGGTGATGCTTCAGATACCCCAGCATCCCGTTCGGCACCGAGCGCAACGATCGTGGCAGGCCAAGTGCTGCACGGTGGCCACCACTCAGCCAATGGGACACCAGCATCTCCCCCCGCTCGTCGAAACTGATCAACCCGCGATAGAACAGCACATCCAGATTCGCCGACAACAGCAGCCCATTGTTGGCATCCAGCCGCTCCAGCGTCGTCGCCTCTGCCCACGGCTTGATATGCGAAGCTCGCAGTACCTCGCTGCACGCCAGCCCGGTCACGGCACAGGCTCCGCCCCAGATCTCCAGCAGGTCCTGGCGGAACTTGCCGCGCCCGCGGCGAGCCTGGAGATTGGTCAGTTGCTCGGTCACCAGCTCGCTGCCCTCCAGTAGCGCGTCGCGGTCCGACGCCGCCACCGGCTCGGTCGGCGCGCAGTGGATGGCATCGATCAAGCGGGTCCAGCGCTCGCCACGCTGGGCCTCGGGAATAGCGTCCATGATCCGTCCGACCAGGGCCAGGTCCAGTTCGCTGGAGCCACCGGAGAGCAGCTTCTCCACCCCGCTGATGCTGCGCGGGTCGAGGGTCACCGGCTCGTCGAGCCACCAGTAATATTCCTCGGGGCAGATCCAGTGGGGAATGCAGTGCAGGTTCTGCTTCCAGTTGCGCAGGAAGTGGTGGCGATCGTCCTCATGAATCCGCCGCACCTTGGTCACGGACCAGGCTTCTTCCCAGAGGTCTTGCAGGGTCAGTTTGTCGACGATCTGCTGGCGCTGCGGCAGCAGGCGCTCGTCGATCAGGCCGACAGCGTTTCCGGCGATGCCCACCAGTTGCAGGATGCCGTTGTGCGCGGAGGTCATGAAGACAAAGGTCTGGCCGGCATTTTCCACCAGTGGAGCGCTGCCCGAGCCGTCGGTGTGGAACACCCGGTAACGCTGGTTGCCCTGGCGCAGGAGCAGGCGCGGCGAGTTGTTCCATTCCTCATGGCCGTAGCCGTTTTCCTTGGCATAACCACTGGTGGCGAAGCCGCCGGACGGGGCGATGTACTTGTTGGTGTTCCAGAACACCGGCTTTTGCAGGAATAGCGCCATGAGCCTTGGGGGTCCTTGTGCAACTCGCTTCGGGAGAGCGTCGGATTTGATTTGTGGGCAAATGATAGCAAAAAGACACTAACGATAAGAGCCCGACAGTGGGCGCGATCCCGGTCAGTGGACCGCGTCGGCCTGACGGCATCGGCAGCGCCCTTGGTTAATGCTCAACACTGATGTTATCGACCGATAAAATACAAAATTCACATAATTAGCTTAGAACCAAAAAGCCTTTCCCTCCTACCCTCTCCCACGCCTATCGTTCTATCCCAAGACCCGACCCCATTCCCGGCGGAGGCCGTCCTCAACGACCTTTGCAGGAGTGCGCTCGTCCATGAATCCCCTGTTTCACAATGCCCCCGCCCCGCTCCAGCTGGATGCCGACGTACTGGTGATCGGCGGCGGCCTGGCCGGTAGCTGGGCGGCGGTCGCCGCTGCGCGTGAAGGCGCGCGGGTGGTGCTGGCCGAGAAAGGCTTCTGCGGTACCAGCGGCGTGACTGCCAGCGCCGGCCCCGGCCATTGGTGGGTGCCACCGGAGCAACGCCCGACCGCGATCGCCAAACGCGTCGAGAGCGCCGCCTGCCTGGGTGATGCCCGCTGGATGGCGCGGATTCTGGAAACCACCTGGCAGTCCCTGCCGCAACTGGATCGCCTCTACCACTTCCCCCACGACGACCAGGGCCGCAAGCAGTACCGCGCCCTGCGTGGCCCGGAATACATGCGTGCCATGCGCCAGTTGGCCGTGGAGCACGGCGTCACCCTGCTGGACCAGAGCCCGGCACTGCAACTGCTGCGCAACGATTCCGGCGAACTGGCCGGTGCCCGCGGCTGGCAGCGCCAGGCCAAGCGCGAATGGCAGGTCAAGGCCCGGGCCACGGTACTGGCCACCGGCGGCTGCGGATTCATGTCGCGCCTGCTGGGCAGCCATACCAATACCGGCGACGGTTACCTGCTGGGCGTGGAGGCCGGGGCCGAGCTGTCGGGCATGGAGTTTTCCGCCTATTACTGCATCGCCCCGGCCGGCAGCACCATGACCCGCTCCATGGTCTACACCTTCGGTCGCTATTTCGATGCTGCCGGGCGCGAGCTGGACATTGCCCAGGGGCCGGACTTCAACAACGTGCTGGCCCGTCATCTGCTGCAAGGCCCGGTGTTTTGCCGCCTCGACCGCATCCCCGCGGATATCCGCGCGCGCCTGCCCTATGTGCAGCCGAACCTGATGCTGCCCTTCGCCCGCCAGGGCATCGACCCCTACCGCGACAAATTCCAGGTGACCCTGCACGGCGAAGGCACGATCCGCGGTGTCGGCGGCTTGCGCGTGATCGACGAGCACTGCCAGACCAGCGTACCCGGGCTATTCACAGCAGGTGATGCGGCCAGCCGCGAAGCCGTGACCGGCGCCATCTCTGGCGGCGGCGCGGTCAACTCCTCGTGGGCCCTGTCCAGCGGACAGTGGGCCGGAACAGGTGCCGCCCGGTACGCCAAAAGAAATCGTACCGTGATACGTACCATAGCACGGTACGCAGATTTTCCATTTTCCACTTCCACCGCCGATTACCGCGAGAGCATCCGTGCCGTGCAGGACGAACTGCACCCCTACGACAAGAACCTGTTCCGCAGCGGCGCCCAGCTTGAGCGCTCGTTGCAGACGCTGGACAGCCACTGGGACCGCCTGCGCAACCGGCGCGGCGCCAGCGACCCGACCAGCCTGCTGCGCTGGCGCGAAACCGAGGCACTGCTGGCCAGCGCTCGCTGGTGCTATGCCAGCGCCCTGGCGCGCAAGGAAAGCCGTGGCATCCATCAGCGCGAGGACGCGCCGACGCAACACCGCCACTTCGACGCCCACCTGCGCAGCGGCGGCCTTGACTCGCCCTGGGTCCGCCACGACCCGGTGCAACACCACGCACAGGTGCCGGCATGATCGAACTGATCTTCAACGAGCGCTGCACCGGCTGCAGCCGCTGCGTCAGCGTCTGCCCCACCGACGTCCTCGCCACGGGCAGCGACGGCAAGCCGCGCATCGCCGACCAGGCTGCCTGCCAGACCTGCTTCATGTGCGAGCTGTACTGCCCCGGCGATGCCCTTTACGTCCACCCGGACTGCGAGCAGGCCGTGCCCCTCGACCCGGCACGCATCCTTGCCAGCGGTCTGCTCGGCCAGTACCGCCGCGACTCCGGCTGGGACGAGTTCGCCGCCGACCCGCGCTACGAAAACCAGCATTGGCGCATGGAGGGCATCTTTGCCCTGGCCCGCGAGCTGGCAAGCACTTCTCCCTCCTCTTCCCCCGACACAGGATCCCGTCATGAGTGAATCCCTCAACCACCTGCTGGCCGAGCTGCATGCCGAACGCGTGCGCACCTGGGCTCCGGAAGCCCTCAAGGTGAATATCGACCAGCGCCAGCGCCTGGTGGACGAAGCCGATCCGCAGCGCTTCATCAAGGCCGGCGACAGCGTCGAGCCGTTCGAACTGCTTAAGGTCGAAGGCGGCAGCCTCGACCTCGACCAGTTGCTGAGCAACGGTCCGGCGGTCCTGGTGTTCTTCCGCTTTGCCGGCTGCCCGGCGTGCAACATCGCCATCCCCTACTACGAGCGAAACCTGCAACCGGCACTGAAACGGCGTGGTGTTCCGCTGGTTGCGATCAGCCCGCAAGTCCCGGAGCGACTGGTGGAGATCAAGGACAAGCATCAACTGACCCTGCAAGTCGCCAGCGACCCTGACAACCAGCTCGGCCGCCGTTTCGGCGTGCTCTACAGCTTCGACGAAGCCTCGCGCCAGGCCGCCCTGGCCAAGGGCAACGGCATCGGCGCAATCACCGGCACCGGCACCTGGGAGCTGCCACAGCCGACGGTGGTGGTGATCGGTCGCGACCGCCGCGTGCACTTCGCCCAGGTCAGTCCGGACTGGCTGGTGCGCAGCGAGGCGCAGCCGATCATCGATGCGGTGGATGCCGCCCTCGATGCCGACAGCCTGCAAGTCCGCCACGCCTGGGCCTGATGCCCGTCCTTTCCGCAATCACAGGAGCTGAATCCATGAGCACACGACACTTGCACCTCGGCGCCATCCTCACCGGCGTCGGCACCGACCAGCAGGAATGGCTGGACCCGAGCATCCCGGGTAACGCCAGCATCGATATCGACTGGTACAAGCAACAGGCACGGGCAGCCGAGGCGGCGAAGTTCGACTTCGTCTTTATCGTCGACAGCCCCTACATCACCCCGGACTCGGCGCCGCACTTCCTCAACCGCCTGGAGCCGCTGACCCTGCTCTCGGCCCTGGCCGGGGCCACGGAGCGCATCGGCCTGGTGGCGACCCTGACCACCTCCTACACCGAGCCGTTCAACGTCGCCCGCCAGTTCGCCTCGCTCGACCAGATCAGCCATGGCCGCGCCGGCTGGAACGTGGTCACCACCGGCCTGGAAGGCGCCGCCGGCAACTTCGGCCGCGAGCAGCATATCGACCATGGCGAGCGCTATCGCCGTGCCCACGAGCATGTGGCGGTGGTCCAGGGCCTGTGGGACTCCTACGAGGACGATGCCTTCCCCCGCGACCGGACGAGCAAGCGCTTTCTCGACCCGGCCAAGCAGCACCGCCTCGACCATCGCGGCGAGTTCTTCTCGGTCGCCGGGCCGCTGAACATCTCGCGTTCGGTCCAAGGCCAGCCGGTGATCTTCCAGGCCGGGGTCTCGGAGTCCGGGCGCGGACTGGCGGCGCAGATCGCCGAGGGCATCTTCGCCGGGGTCGACAACTTCGAGGACGCCCGCGAGTACTACGCCGATATCAAGCGCCGCGCCGCTGCGGCCGGACGTGATCCACGCCAGGTGCTGGTGTTCCCCGGCATCTCGCCGATCATCGCCGACAGCGACGAGGAGGCGCAGGCCCTGCTCAAGGCGCGGCATGGCGAACTGGACCTGAACAAGGCCCTGGTACAACTGGGCCGGCCATTCAACTACCACGACTTCAGCCAGTACGAGCTGGACGCGCCCTTCCCCGAACTGGGCGACCTGGGCAGCAACGGCTATCGCGGGCATGCCGAGAAGATCAAGCGGGTGGCCAAGGAACAGGGGCTGACCCTGCGCGAGACGGCCTTGCGCTTTGCCCGGCCATTCACCGGTTTCGCCGGCTCGCCGGAAACCGTGGCCAACGAGATCGAGCGCTGGTTCAGCGAAGGTGCCGTGGATGGCTTCAATATCCACGTCGGCGCACCGGCGGCCTTTGCCCGGTTTACCGACGAGGTGTTGCCGATCCTGCGGGCGCGGGGTCTGTTCAGGGACGACTATGCCGGCAGGACCCTGAGGGATCACCTGGGGCTGGAGGTGCCGGTCAACCGGTATCAGACGGAACCGGTAGAAGCCGTCGCCTAGAAAAGATACGCCAGCTGCGCCCACAGGCGTGGCTGGTGTTCCCCCGCTGCTGAAGCCGGTTGCTCACCGATTTTCCAGCCGGCCAGCGTACTGATGCTCCACGTTCGGGTCGACCAACCCGCGCCCAGGCCTGCCGCAGACAGCCGGCGGGGCGCGGTGTCGATACTCAGGGCCGGGGCATTCAGGCGTGCTTCGCCGTGGTCGGCAAAGGTAACCAGGCGCCAGTTATCGGTGAGGGCGTAACGCAGCTCGGCGCTGGCCAGCCAGCCGCGGTCGCCGAAGGCCGCCGTCTGGTAGGTCGAGCGCGCGCCGAACACGCCGCCGATGTACAGCCGCTGCGAGTCATCCAGGTTGTCATCGCTCCACTGGCCTTGCGCACGAAGGTACAGGGCCAGGCCTCCACCCAGCTGCTGCAGGCGCGCCAGCCTGACCCGCAGCACGCTGAAATGCCCCGGGTCGGCCTTGCCCACCAGTGACCAGGGCGAGCCATCGATATCCAGGTGGCCCTCGCTCCAGCTCAGGGTCAGGCTGCTATCGGCCCCTGCGAGCAACCCATCGCGAACGCTACCGGTAACGCTGTAGTCGAGGACGCGGGAGCGCTTGTCACTGTCGATGCCGAGCAGGCCGATTTCGTCCTCCAGGCGCTTTTCGTCGTACTGCAACCGGGCCTTCAGGCTGAACCCCTGCCCTTGCACCAGCGGCTGGATGATGAAGGCACTGGCGGTACGGGTCTTGCCCTTGGCCGCGAGGATCTTCAGCTCGTCACCCAGCTCATAGGACAAGTCCGACAGGATAAAGCCCGCGCGCGTCGACCAGGGCCCGATGCCCAGGTGGTACGCCGCCCAATGGTAATGCCCCTGCTCCGCCGAGCCCATGCTGCGCAGGCTGAGCAGATCGCTCGACGCCAGCAGGCCGCGGAAGTTGATGGCCGTGGCCAGCCGCCCTTGGTCCTCGTGGCCGCCGAAGTTGTCCAGCGCCACGCCCCCGCTGAGAAACGGCATGCTGGCCAGGTCCTCCGGCGGCTCGTAGGAGGTGTCACCCTGGGTCAGGCTGGTAGCGGACGGCAGATCGGGAATTTGCTGGAACGGCAGCAGGCCCTCTCCGTTGCCATTGGCCAGGCAGGCAAGAGGAAGCAGGCAGAACGCGGACAACAGGCAGGACGCCATGCGCATACGGGCAATACCGGGAGGATGATCGGAGGACCTAGCTCGGGCGGCGTCCCTGCATTCGCCCTGGATCCGGCAAGATATGGCTTTGTGCCACCCTCACGCAAGCACTGCCCGACAGCTAATACCTGTCAGGGGCCGCTCTGCGGCCCTTCGCGAGCAAGCTCGCTCCCACAGAGTTTGGCGCCGTGGGAGCGAGCTTGCTCGCGAAGGGCTGCAACACAGCAGCAAAATCAGTCACCAATAGGCTGACTGACTAGCATTAACTCCGAGCCTGTTATCAACGCAGCATGGTCGCCGCACAGACTTAGAAGAACTTCACCACCTGCACCCACACCCGCGGGCTGCGGTCGACATCGCTTTGCGGGTCATCGTTGCCCAGCTTCCACGCCGACACCGCATTGACCTGCCAGCCATACGCGGCCCAGCGCGCGCCGACACCCGCCGCCGACAGGCTGCGGTGGTTCTCGCCATTGCTCCAGGTGTTCTTGTTCAAGCGCACTTCACCGTGGTCGACGAAGGTACTCAGCTGCCAGGCATCGGTCAGCGCGTAGCGCAGTTCGAGGTTGGCCAGCCAGCCCTGGTCGCCGGATGCCTCGCCCTGGGGATAGGCACGCACCCCATAGGCGCCGCCAAGGCTGATCTTCTCCGAGCTGTCGAGGTTGCCGTCGGCCCACTGGCCTTGCAGTTGGGTGTACAGGCTGAAACGGTCGGTCAGGCGCTGAAGACGCACCAGGCTCGGGTTGAGCTTGTGGAAGCGGCCTTGCGTGCCAGCGGTCAGGTCGTCGATGGCCTGGTTCAACTGGCCGTCGATATTCAGGCTGCCCTGGCTCCAGGCCAGGGCAAAACTGTTGACGCCGCCGCCGAGCAGGTTGTCGCGGCTATTGCCGTTGAGGGTGGCGATAACCACCCGTGAGCGCTTGTCGCTCTTGCTGTCGAACAGGTCGATGTCGTCCTTCAGGCGCTTGTCGTCGAACTGCACTTGCGCGTAGAGGGAAAAGTCGCGGCTGCGCACCAGCGGCTGGATCGCGTAGAGGCTGGCGATACGGGCATTGCCGTGGGCCTTGAGGTCATCGAAATCCTTGGCCAACTGGTAGTCCATATCGGAATAGGCCACACCGACCTGGGTGGCCCAGGGGCCGAGCGGCAACTGGTAGGCAATTCGACCGTATTGCTGGTCTTCGTCCGAGCCCATGGCGCGCAAAGTCAGGCGATCGCCCAGGCCCAGCGGGCTGTTGACGTTGAGCGTGCCGCCCAGACGGTATTCGCCGGTGAAGCGGTTGCCGTAGTTGTCGGCATCCACCGAGCCGGACAGCAGCGGCCCCGGCGTGACATCCACCAGCAGGTCGGTGGCGCCCACCGAGGCGCCCGGCTTGAGCGTGGACTTCACCTCCACGCCCGGGGTGTCGGACAGCAACAGCAGGCTGCGCTCCAGTTCGGCCGAGCGCACGGCGTCGCCGCTCTTGAGCGCCGTGAGCGGGGTCAGCGCCGCATCCGAGACCCGCGAGCTGTTGTTCAGGCCGACCTCGCCGAAGCGGCCTTCCATCACGGCAATCCGCACCACGCCGCCATCGATCTCCTGCGCCGGAATGTAGGCCCGGGCCAGCGGGTAACCGCGCTCGCGGTACAGCCGGGTGATGCGGTTGGCGCCGGCCTGCAATTCACCGAGGGACACCGTGTGGCCTTGCAGATCGCCGAGCAGGGGCAGCAGCTCGTCGCTGGCGATGGCGCCGTTGCCTTCCAGGGTGAAACCGTTGACCTGCAGGCGGGGGCCACTGGCCGTCGCCGCAGCCGGCGGCGTGTCGGGCAGGTTCAGCTCCAGGCGCTGCTTGCCGGGCAGTTGCAACGGCTGCTGGTCGATGTTCTGTTGCGACTGGCCGGCATCCGGCAAGGTGGCCGCCAGCACGGACAGCGACAGCAGGGACACGCCACCGCCGATCAAAGAACGAACGAAACGCATGAATCAAATTCCTTCTGGCAGGCGGATGCCCTGGTTGACGACGTGCAGGTTGAGGCGCTCGTCGGACGGGTTGGTGATCAGCATGTCGCGGCCCTGGGACTCGGACTCGGCGGACTGCCGCCCGGCCTCGCTGGAGAGGACCTGGCCATTGGAGGCCAGGACGCTGACATAGGGCTGGCCGGTAACGGGCAGACTCGGCTGGCTCGGCTGGCTCGGCTCAGTTGGCTGGCCAGGTTCACCAGGCACGCTGGGCGCAGGAGTAACCAGCAGGGTGCCGTCCTCGTAACGGATGGCATAGTTGTCCAAGGCCGAGCCGCTAGCGTCGCTGGCAACGATGGCGTAGCTGCCCGCCGCCGCACCGACCGGCTCGCCGCTACTGGCGAGGCTGACCGCTGCGACGCTATCGCCGGCGACCAGGCCTTGTGTGCTGTAGCCACTCAGGACAATGCCCTGCCCGGCCACCTTGCTGGCGTCAGAGGCGGTGATGGTCAGCGCAGCCTTGGCGATATTGGCTTGAGTGCTGCTGGTATCGCTGGCAAGGACATAGTTGCCGGCGTCGGCGCCTGCGAGGGTGATGCCCCTGATCGCGACCGTCTTGCCGTTGCCGGCGTTCTTGTCAGCAAAGGCGCCGCTGGCCGAAGCTACGCTCAGCTCGTCGTTGCCGAAGCGACCGCTGAAGCCGGCATTGCTGTAGTTCAGGCTGGCGTCGGTGGTGCCGTCATAGGTTCGGTCTTGCGCGGTGATACCGGTCACGGCGCTGATACTGGCCCTGGCGATATCGGCGTGGCTGCTCGCGGTGTTATCAGCCAGCGTGTAGTTGCCGGCGTCGGCGCCACCGAGGACGATCCCGGTGATCGCGACCGTCTTGTCGTTGCCGGCGTTCTTGTCGGCGAAGGTGCCGCTGGCCGAGGCCACGCTCAGTTCGTCGTTGCCGAGGCGACCGGTGAAGCCGGCACCGCCTGCGTTCAGGCTGGCATCGGTGGTCCCGTCGTAAGTGCGGTTCTGCGCAGTGATGCCGGTCACGGTGCTGATGCTGGCCTTGGCGATATCGGCGGTGGTGCTGGCGGTGCTGTCGGCCAGGGTGTAGTTACCGGCATCGGCACCACCGAGCACGATATTGCCGATATTCACCGTCTTGCCGTTGCCGGCGTTCTTGTCGGCGAAGGCGCCGCTGGCCGAGGCCACGCTCAGTTCGTCGTTGCCGAAACGACCGCTGAAGCCGGCGGTGCCGGTGCTCAGGCTGGTATCGGTCGTGCCGTCGTAGGTGCGGTTTTGCGCGGTGATGCCGGTCACGGCACTGATGCTGGCCT
>NZ_JBMDIJ010000004.1:0-231177 GCF_057808595.1 Pseudomonas sp. FG98
CCCAATCGCCGGCAATGCCGGCTCCCACAGGGTCCGAGGCGAACACAGAACCTTGTGGGAGCCGGCAGTGCCGGCGATGAGGCCTGAACAGGCGAAATCAGGCTTTGACCAGAATCGAAGTACCGGTCATTTCCGCCGGAATCTGCATGCCCATCAGGGTCAGCATGGTCGGCGCCACGTCCGCCAATACGCCGCCTTCGCGGACCTTGAGGTCGCGCTTGCCGTAATAGATGAACGGCACCGGCTCAGTGGTGTGGGCGGTGTGCGCCTGGCCGGTGGATTCGTCTTCCATCTGCTCGACGTTGCCGTGGTCGGCAGTGATCAGCGCTTCGCCACCGACCTTGTCCAGCGCCGCGGTGATGCGGCCGACGCAGGCGTCCAGGGCTTCCACGGCCTTGACCGCGGCGGAGAACACGCCGGTATGGCCGACCATGTCGCCGTTGGCGTAGTTGACCACGATCACGTCGTAGCGCTGCTGCTCGATGGCCTCGACGATGCGGTCGGTGACTTCCGGTGCGCTCATTTCCGGCTGCAGGTCGTAGGTGGCGACCTTCGGCGACGGGATCAGGATGCGTTCTTCGCCCGGGAACGGCTCTTCACGGCCGCCGGAGAAGAAGAAGGTGACGTGGGCGTACTTCTCGGTTTCGGCAATGCGCAGCTGGGTCTTGCCGTTGTTGGCCAGGTATTCGCCGAGCACGTTGTGCAGGCTGGCCGGGGCGAAGGCGGCCGGGGCCGGGATCTTTGCCGAGTACTGGGTCAGGCCGATGTAGGCCGCCAGTTTCGGCAGGCGGGCGCGGGGGAATTCGTTGAAGTCCGGTTCGACGAACACGCGGGAGATCTCGCGGGCGCGGTCGGCGCGGAAGTTCATGAAGATCACCGCGTCGCCGTCCTCGACCTTCACCGCTTCGCCAATCCGGGTGGCCTTGACGAATTCGTCGCTCTCGTCGCGGGCGTAGGCGGCTTCGAGGCCGGCCAGGGCGCTGTCGGCGCTGTAGTCGGCGACGCTGTCGACGATCAGGTTGTAGGCGGCGCTGACGCGGTCCCAGCGGTTGTCACGGTCCATTGCGTAGTAGCGGCCGATCAGGCTGGCGATGCGGCCCTTGCCCAGTTTGGCGAAGGTGGCGTCGAGCAGTTCGATGGACGATTGCGCGCTGCGCGGCGGTGTGTCGCGACCGTCGAGGAAGGCGTGCAGGTAGATGCGCTCGGCACCACGCTGTGCGGCCAGTTCGGCCATGGCGACCAGGTGGTCCTGGTGGCTGTGCACGCCGCCATCGGAGAGCAGGCCGAGGATATGCACGGCCTTGCCGGCGCCCACGGCCTTGTCTACCGCGCCGGTAAGTACCGGATTGGTGAAGAACTCGCCGTCGCGGATGGCCTTGGTCACCCGGGTGAAGTCCTGGTACACGACCCGGCCGGCGCCGAGGTTCATGTGGCCGACCTCGGAGTTGCCCATCTGCCCGTCAGGCAGGCCGACATCCATGCCGGAGCCGGAGATCAAGCCGTGCGGTTGGGTAGCGCGCAGGCGATCGTAGACCGGTGTATTGGCGGCAAAGATGGCGTTGTACTCGGGGCTTTCGCTGTGACCGAAACCATCCAGGATGATCAGGACCAAAGGCTTGGGCGTGCTCGTCATCAAAATCTACTCACGGTTGTAGATGAGAAAGGTCCGCATTTTAGGGCAAATTGGCCAGCCTTGACGAATTTCACGTCCCTTGCACGACGCGCGTCCCGACAGGCTGCAGCAAGATGATGAGAATTGCTGTCGTTTACCCCATGCGGCAGGCTTTGGCGGCCCATTGCTGCTGTGTATACTGGCCGCCATTTTTAATGACCTGGAACACCCTCCGATGGTTGCTCATCTGATTGAATTCGCGACAAATCACTACCTGCTGGTTGCTATCTTCCTGGTTCTGCTGGTCCTGCTGATTGTCTACGAGGCCCGCAAAGGCGGCCGCAGCCTGAGCAATGGCGAGCTGACCGCGCTGGTCAACGGCGACAAGGCCGTGGTGATCGACATTCGTCCGAGCAAGGAATTCTCCGCCGGCCACATCGTTGGTGCGGTGAACATTCCGCAGGACAAGTTCGCTGCCCGTATCGGCGAGCTGGAAAAGCACAAAGGCAGCAAGACCCTGATCATCGTCGACAACATGGGCCAGCACTCCGGCGCCATCTGCCGCGACCTGCTCAAGGCTGGTTTCACCGCTGCCAAGCTGTCCGGTGGCGTGTCCAGCTGGAAAGCCGACAACCTGCCGCTGGTGAAGTGACATGGCCCAGGTCACCGTCTACTCCAGCGACTACTGCCCTTACTGCATCCGCGCCAAGCAGCTGCTGTCGAGCAAAGGCGTGGCCTTCGAAGAAATCAAGGTCGATGGCAAGCCCCAGGTGCGTGCGCAAATGAGCCAGAAGGCCGGGCGCACCTCGGTGCCGCAGATCTGGATCGGCGACACCCACGTCGGTGGTTGCGACGACCTCTACGCGTTGGAGCGCGCCGGCAAGCTCGACGCCCTGCTCAACGCGTGAATCCCAAACCCTCTAAAGACCCTGCAAAGAAGGATCTGTCATGACCGAGCAAAACAACGGCGCTGCCGAAGACAGCGCACCGCAATTCTCCCTGCAGCGCATCTACGTGCGTGACCTGTCGTTCGAAGCGCCGAAAAGCCCGGCGATCTTCCGTCAGCAGTGGGAGCCGAGCGTTTCCCTGGACCTGAACACCAAGCAGAAAGGCCTGGAAGGCGACTTCCACGAGGTCGTGCTGACCCTGTCGGTAACCGTGAAGAACGCTGACGAAGTGGCCTTCATCGCCGAAGTCCAGCAGGCCGGTATCTTCCTGATCAAGAACCTCGATGCGGCTTCGATGAGCCACACCCTGGGCGCCTTCTGCCCGAACATCCTGTTCCCTTACGCTCGCGAAGCCCTGGACAGCCTGGTCACCCGTGGTTCGTTCCCGGCGCTGATGCTGTCCCCGGTCAACTTCGACGCCCTGTACGCGCAAGAGATGCAGCGCATGCAGGAAGCTGGCGAAGCGCCTTCGCTGCAATAAGCGTTGGTGGTATGAGAAAGCGCCCTTCGGGGCGTTTTTTTATGGCAGTTGGATTTGTGTTGAGGTCGAAGGCCTCATCGCTGGCAAGCCAGCTCCCACAGAGTCAGCACAGGCTTTGAGACTTGTGCAGTACCTGTGGGAGCTGGCTTGCCAGCGATGCTTTTCAGGCAAAGCCTTGCTGGCGCCAGGCCTCGTAGACCGCTACAGCGACGGTGTTGGACAGGTTCAGGCTGCGGCACCCCGGCCGCATCGGCAGGCGCAGGCGCTGACCGCTTTCCAGGGCATCCAGCACCTCTGCCGGCAGCCCGCGGCTCTCAGGCCCGAACAGGAACGCATCCCCCGGCTCGAACGCCACCTCATGGAACGGCTGCGAGCCCTTGGTGGTGAAGGCGAACAGGCGCGGCTGCCCGAGGCTTTCCAGGCACGATGCCAGGTCGGCATGGCGCTTGAGCGTGGCGTATTCGTGGTAATCCAGGCCTGCCCGGCGCAGGCGCTTGTCGTCCAGTTCGAAACCGATTGGCTCGATCAGGTGCAGGTCGCAGCCGCTGTTGGCACAGAGCCTGATAATGTTGCCGGTATTGGGCGGAATTTCCGGTTGAAAAAGGATCACGTGAAACATGCACGGCTCCGAGCATAAAGATGACGGGCATTCTACTCCTGACGAGCCCGATGAGCGTTCGAAATCCTGGCCGCGGGTGCTGTTTTCCCTGGCGCTGTTCGGGATGCTGGTCGGCCTGATGATCGGCCGCCTGACCGCACCCGAACCCCGGGTGCTGGAACAGGTGGAGGTGGTCGCCGGCGGGTTGGACCTGTGGTTCAACGAAGAACCGAAGCTGCACGGCGAAGTGGTCGAAGGCACCGTGGCGCTGCTGTTCGAAGCGGAAGGGAAGGCGGCGAAGGGGCAATTGAGCTTCGGCGACAAGCCGGTGAGCTGGCGGCTGCGCAAGACCGATCAGGGTCTGTTGCTGAGCCTGGTGGCGGCCCGTCCACTGCAGGCCCGCTGGGCGGGAGAGTCAGTGGAGGACCGCTGGCGTGTGCAGGTGAGACTGCACGAATAAAAGAGGGGAATCCCCGGCCTGCCTGTACCAAGGCCCCCAAAACTGGAGATGTCTGTATTAATGCAGGGGCTGTGCCAACTTTACGAAACCGCTGTAAATCAAGGGTTTCAGGCTGTTTTGAGGTATTTCACCCTGATTGAGTAGGGATTTTTGCCTTCCGGCGGTGCGTCGGGGGCGATTTCGGTTCATCAATGGGGCATTCATGCCGTCGTCCGGCTGAAACGACCGCGGGGCCGGGCCTGTTCACAGATTCCTGTGACAGGCGCCGGCCCCGCGTTCTTTTTAGCTTGTGCGATCAGGACTCTTCGTCGTCGCCCTCGTCCGCACCGTCCACCTTCATGCCCAGTTCCTTGATCTTGCGGGTCAGGGTGTTGCGGCCCCAGCCCAGCAGCACAGCAGCGTCGCGACGGCGGCCGGCGGTGTGCTTGAGGGCGGTCTCGATCATGATCCGCTCGAAACTCGGCACGGCGCTGTCGAGCAGGCTCGACTGGCCGCGGGACAGTGCCTGGTCGGCCCACTGGCGCAGGGCCTGCTCCCAGTTGGTCACTGGCGCGGCGTCCTGCGGCAGGCTCAGCAACTCCGGTGGCAGGTCGCCGACATGCACTTCGCGACCCGAGGCCATGACCGTGATCCAGCGGCAGGTGTTCTCCAGCTGGCGCACGTTGCCGGGCCACGGCAGGTTGCGGATGAATTCTTCGGTTTCCGCCTTGAGCAGCTTGGGCTCCACCGCCAGTTCCTGTGCCGCGCGGCCGAGGAAATGCCGGGCCAGGGTCGGAATATCCTCGCGGCGATCGGCCAGGCGCGGGATATGGATGCGGATCACGTTGAGGCGGTGGAACAGGTCTTCACGGAACTTGCCGGCCTGGACCAGGGTTTCCAGGTTCTGGTGGGTCGCCGCGATGATCCGTACATCGACCTTGACCGGCGTATGCCCGCCGACGCGGTAGAACTCGCCATCGGCCAGTACCCGCAGCAGGCGGGTCTGGGTGTCGGCCGGCATGTCGCCGATCTCGTCGAGGAACAGGGTGCCACCGTCGGCCTGTTCGAAACGCCCGCGACGCAGGTTGGCCGCGCCGGTGAAGGCGCCTTTTTCGTGGCCGAACAGCTCGGACTCCATCAAGTCCTTGGGAATCGCCGCCATGTTCAGCGCGATGAACGGTGCAGCGGCACGCGGGCTGTGGCGGTGCAGGGCGTGGGCGACCAGTTCCTTGCCGGTACCGGACTCGCCGTTGATCAACACGGTGATGTTGGAGTGGCTCAGGCGACCGATGGCGCGGAACACCTCCTGCATCGCCGGTGCTTCACCGATGATCTCGGGAGTGCGGGTGAGGGCGGGCGCGACATCCATGCCTTGCTGTTCCTGGGCATGCTGGTTGGCGCGTTTGACCAGCGAAACCGCCTCGTCGACGTCGAACGGCTTGGGCAGGTACTCGAAGGCGCCGCCCTGGTAGGACGCCACCGCGCTGTCCAGGTCGGAGTGGGCGGTCATGATGATCACCGGCAGGCGCGGGTGCTGCTCGCGGATCTGTGCCAGCAGGTCGAGGCCGCTGGCACCCGGCATGCGGATGTCGGAGATGATCACGTCCGGCTGCTGGCGAGCGAGGCGACTCATGACGCCATCGGCACTGTCGAAGCTTTGGGTGGTCATGCCTTCCTGTTGCAAGGCTTTTTCCAGGACCCAGCGGATGGAGCGGTCGTCATCGACGATCCAGACAGTTTCACTACGGCTCATGAGGAAGCGGCTCCTTGTTCCAGTGGCAGGAAGATCGAGAAGGTGGTGTGGCCCGGGTGGCTGTCACATTCGATCAGGCCCTGGTGCTGGCTGATGATGTTCTGGGTGATGGCCAGGCCCAGCCCGGTACCGTCCGGGCGGCCGCTGACCATGGGATAGAAGAGGGTGTCCTGCAGTTCCGCAGGAATGCCGGGGCCGTTGTCGATGATCTCGATCTTGGCCACCAGGCGGTGACGGATGTGGCCGATGGTGAACTGGCGCATGGCCCGGCTGCGCAGGGTGATGCGGCCCAGGCGCAGTTCGTTTTGCGCGCTGATGGCCTGCATGGCGTTGCGCACGATATTGAGCACGGCCTGGATCATCTGTTCGCGGTCGATCAGCACGTCCGGCAGGCTCGGGTCGTAGTCGCGCACCAAAGTGATGCCGCCCTGGCTTTCCGCTTCCACCAGGCTGCAGACCCGCTCCAGCACTTCGTGAACGTTGGTCAGCGCCAGCAGCGGCAGCTTGTTCGAACCGAGCATGCGGTCGACCAGGTTCCGCAGGCGGTCGGCTTCTTCGATGATGACGTTGGTGTAGTCCTTGAGCCCCTCGTCGGGCAGCTCGCGCGCCAGCAATTGCGCAGCGCCACGGATCCCGCCCAGCGGGTTCTTGATCTCGTGGGCCATGCCGCGCACCAGCATCTTGGTGGTTTCCTGCTTCGACAGCTGGGCCTCTTCCTTGGTGATGCGCAGCAGACGGTCGCGGGGATGCACTTCGAGCAGCAGCAGGGTGCGGCCGTTGCTGAGGATCGGCGTGACGGCGTAGTCGACGGTGAGGCTCTGCCCGGTCAGGGAGGTGAGCTGGGCTTCGCGCTTGGTGAAGGGGTGGGCATGTTCCACCGCCTGGCGCAGGGAATTGAGTGCCTCGGTGGACTCGGTGAAGAGTTCGCTGATGAACTGGCCATGGCTGCGCTGGCCGCTGATGGCCAGGAGCATTTCCGCCGCCGGGTTCATGTACTCAAGGCGCAGTTCGGCGTTGAGCAGGATGGTGGCGGTGGTCAGGTTGTCCAGTAGCAATCGGTGCAGTGCATCGCTGATGGTCATGTGGCGTCTTTGACCTCTTTTGGCACATGTCGACCTGTGAGGGTCAGGGCGCGAACGCGTTCATTCGCTGATCCACGGAAAATGCAAAAAGCAAACCAAGGCTCCAAAAAGAAGCGGAAAACCAGGAGAAACTGGGGAATCTGCCCGAAAAAGGCCAGGATATGACCGGGATAGCGGGTATCAGTGACCCAAAATGGGATATGTAGGGCGCCTATTACTTTTATAGCGCACCAATATAGAGCAGTGGCTTCGAATTGGTTGCCCGACAGGGCTGGAGTGGTTCTCCAGGCCTGTCGGGCACTGTTGCTATGACGCTTTCGGTTTCGGGCAGTTGCCGGCCACCTGCAGCAGGCCGCTCTTGAGCAGCATGATCGAGCCCGCCAGCAGCACGGCATCCTTGATCAGGAAGGAGGTAGCGCCACCCATCGCCGGGAAGCCGCCCGCAGAGGCTTCCCATGCATTGGGTGTGGTGAAGATCAGGGTCAGGGTGGTCAGGTAGGTGACGCACGAGGCCGCAGCCGCGACCACGGAGACCCTGGGCAGCCATGCTCCGATGATCAGCCCGAAGCCGATCGCCCATTCCGCGACGCCGAGTGCATAGCTGGCGCCCTGTATGCCAAAGAGCTGATGCATCCACGACAGCAGCGGGCTGTTGCCGACGAGTGGTATCAACGCCTCGGCTTCATAGGGAAACCATTTGCTGTAGCCGAAGATTGCGAAGATCAGGACCAGTACCCAGCGCATGATCCGGATGTCCAGATCGCTGGCGAGCAGGTGTTTCAAGGCAGGTGAGATCATTCGAACGGCTCTCTTCATGGACTGACGTATGGAGCCGATGCTTGGTCGGAGTTTGACTGGCTCAGTGGCAGTGTCGTGTTGCCGGCATAGAACACGATCAGCTCTGCAGCTTGCTCACCGGTTCTTCCGCGATGTATGCGACCGACAGTTTCGGCCAGTGCGTCGCCGGCCTTGAGCAGCGTCAGGTGTTTTTCATCGTGGGTATCTACCAGTAGTTCACCGGACAGAAGGTAGCCGGCACTTGGCGTGGGGTGCTGGTGCCAGTCGAGGGTGGTGTGAGGCGGGATCAGGATTTTCAGCAGGGTCAACTGCGGTTGGCCACTGGGATACGACTGGTAGCTCGTTCCGTCCCAGGCGTGGGTGGCCTGGAGTAGAACGGTGGTTTCGGGTTTTCCATCGACAGCAGGAGTGGCGCACCCGACCAGGGGGAGGAGCAGGCCGAGCAGAGCAAATGGGCGGACCATGTGAACCTCGCTTGAATGAAGAGCGGGCTAGCATGGACGGAGGTAGAGGCAGGAAATATCGGGTGTTTCGCAGGGGGCTGTACGAAAAAGGCCCCCCGAGGGAGGCCTTTTCCACGTACTTACGCCGCTTGCGCGGGCGTCACTGGATCAGCAGCTGTAGTACAGGTCGTATTCCAGCGGGTGTACGAAGGTACGGACCTTGATTTCTTCTTCGGATTTCAGAGCGATGTAGGCATCGATGAAGTCGTCGGAGAACACGCCGCCCTTGGTCAGGAACGCACGGCCTTTGTCCAGTTCTTCCAGGGCCTCTTTCAGGCTGCCGCAGACTTGCGGGATTTCCTTGGCTTCTTCTGGTGGCAGGTCGTACAGGTTCTTGTCCGCTGCGTCGCCTGGGTGGATCTTGTTCTGGATACCGTCCAGACCGGCCATCATCAGTGCAGCGAAGGCCAGGTACGGGTTGGCAGCCGGATCCGGGAAGCGGGCTTCGATACGGCGGGCTTTCGGGCTGCCGACGTAAGGAATACGGATCGAGGCGGAACGGTTGCGAGCCGAGTAGGCCAGCATTACCGGAGCTTCGAAGCCTGGGACCAGACGCTTGTAGGAGTTGGTCGACGGGTTGGTGAAGCCGTTCAGGGCCTTACCGTGCTTGATGATGCCGCCGATGAAGTACAGGGCGGTGTCGGACAGGCCGGCATAGCCTTCGCCGGAGAAGGTGTTCTTGCCGTCTTTCCAGATCGACATGTGAACGTGCATGCCCGAGCCGTTGTCGCCGTACAGAGGCTTAGGCATGAAGGTCGCGGTGCGGCCGTAGGCATCGGCAACGTTGTGCACGACGTACTTCAGGGTCTGAACTTCGTCAGCCTTCTTCACCAGGGTGTTGAACTTGACGCCGATTTCGTTCTGGCCGGCAGTCGCCACTTCGTGGTGGTGAACTTCGACGGTCTGACCCATTTCTTCCAGTGCGTTGCACATGGCAGTACGGATTTCGTGGTCGTGGTCGAACGGCGGAACCGGGAAGTAGCCGCCTTTGACGCCTGGACGGTGGCCTTTGTTGCCGCCTTCGACGTCCTGGTCGGACATCCAGGAACCTTGCTCGGAGAAGATCTTGAACATCGAGCCGGAGATGTCGGACTTGAACTTCACTTCGTCGAAGATGAAGAACTCTGGCTCTGGACCGGCGTAGGCGGTGTCACCGATGCCGGTGCTCTTCAGGTACTCTTCGGCGCGCTTGGCGATCGCACGTGGGTCGCGATCGTAGCCTTGCATGCTGGAAGGCTCGATGATGTCGCAGACCAGGATCAGGGTCGGCTCTTCGGTGAACGGGTCCAGAACGGCGGTGTCGTCGACCGGCATCAGGATCATGTCGGAGGCTTCGATGCCTTTCCAGCCAGCGATGGAGGAACCGTCGAACATCTTGCCGACTTCGAAGAAGTCGTCTTCCAGCGCGTCACGGGCTGGCATGGTGACGTGGTGCTGGGTGCCGCGGGTGTCAGTGAAGCGCAGATCAATCCATTTAACGTCATGATCTTTGATGAGTTGAACCGACTTCGACATGGTGTCCTCCGGGTGGGGTAGAGCTTGCCTGTGCAGCCCTTGAATTTGGGTGATGCCGGGCCGGAATACTCGACCAAGGCAACCTGCCTCACAAGGGAGCAAATTGCATGCCAGTGCCCAAAAACGGGATTTATGCCCCGTTTTCTCGCGTTTCAGCCCTTTGAGCAGTAAATGTCGATTTTTTATGCACTCTTTGGATGCGTAAAAATGTCTAGCTGAACCAAATTGGTGCACAAGAAAGCATTCGGACAAAAGTTGGTCAAACCTTGAGCAATTTCCGCTATAATCCGCGCCCCCCTTTTTCGGCTGGCCGCTCGCGCGCTGTTTTCCATGAAACTGATCGTCAAAGTCTTTCCAGAAATCACCATCAAGAGCCGCCCGGTCCGCAAGCGGTTCATTCGTCAGCTCGGCCGTAATATCCGCGCCGTGCTGCGTGAGCTCGATCCCGAGGTCAAGGTCGATGGCGTCTGGGACAACCTCGAGGTGGTGACCCGCGTCGAGGACGAGAAAGTACTGCGCGAGATGACCGAGCGCCTGACCTGCATGCCGGGGATCGCGCATTTCCTGCAGGTCGACGAATACCCGCTGGGCGACTTCGACGATATCGTCGCCAAGTGCAAGACCCACTTCGGCCACCTGCTGGCCGGCAAGCGCTTCGCCGTGCGCTGCAAGCGCGGCGGCCATCACGACTTCACCTCGATGGACGTCGACCGCTACGTCGGCAGCCAGTTGCGCCAGCAGTGCGGTGCCGCTGGCATCGACCTGCGCAACCCGGAAGTGGAAGTGCGTATCGAAGTGCGCGACAAGCGCCTCTACGTGATCCACAACCAGCACAAGGGCATCGGCGGCTACCCGCTGGGTGCGCTGGAGCAGACCCTGACCCTGATGTCCGGCGGTTTCGACTCCACCGTCGCCGCCTATCAGATGATGCGTCGCGGCCTGATGACCCACTTCTGCTTCTTCAATCTTGGCGGCCGTGCCCACGAACTGGGGGTGATGGAAGTCGCCCACTACCTGTGGAAGAAATACGGCAGCAGCCAGCGCGTACTGTTCGTCAGCGTGCCGTTCGAGGAAGTGGTCGGCGAGATCCTCGGCAAGGTCGACAACAGTTATATGGGCGTGACCCTCAAGCGCATGATGCTGCGCGCCGCCACCCGCGTTGCCGATCGTCTGGAAATCGACGCGCTGGTGACCGGCGAGGCGATCTCCCAGGTGTCCAGCCAGACCCTGCCGAACCTCGCGGTGATCGACTCGGCCACCGAGAAGCTGGTGTTGCGTCCGCTGTTGGCCAGCCACAAGCAGGACATCATCGACCAGGCCAACGAAATCGGCACCGCCGAGTTCGCCAAGCACATGCCGGAATACTGCGGCGTGATTTCGGTGAACCCGACCACCTGCGCCAAGCGCCACCGCGTCGACCACGAAGAAAAGCAGTTCGATATGGAAGTGCTGGACCGCGCCCTGGAGCGCGCCCGCTACATCTCCATCGACCACGTGATCGACGAACTGGGCCAGGACGTCCAGGTCGAAGAACTGAGCGAAGCCCTGCCGGGCCAGATCGTCATCGACATCCGTCACCCCGATGCCCAGGAAGACGAACCTCTGCTGCTCGACGGCATCGAAGTCCAGGCCGTGCCGTTCTACGCTCTGAACAGCCGCTTCAAGCACCTGGATGGCAACCGTCAATATTTGCTCTATTGCGATAAAGGTGTCATGAGCCGCCTGCATGCTCATCACCTGCTCAGTGAGGGACACGCCAATGTGCGCGTTTATCGCCCCGCCTAGGAAGCACGATGGCGATCGTTCCCGCCATCGTCCTCCCGACCGGATTTCCTGCTCCGTTTACTGAAACCCGCTGCCCTGGCGGCGGCACCGAATACCTGAGATCGAGATACACACAGTGATTGAGAATCTGCGCAACATCGCCATCATCGCCCACGTTGACCATGGTAAAACCACCCTGGTCGACAAACTCCTGCGCCAGTCCGGCACCCTGGAGCGTAACGAGCTCAACGACGAACGCGTCATGGACTCCAACGACCAGGAAAAAGAGCGCGGCATTACCATTCTGGCGAAGAACACCGCCATCAACTGGAATGGCTACCACATCAACATCGTCGACACCCCCGGCCACGCCGACTTCGGTGGTGAAGTAGAGCGCGTAATGTCGATGGTCGACTCCGTGCTGCTGCTGGTCGACGCTCAAGACGGTCCTATGCCGCAAACCCGTTTCGTGACCAAGAAGGCCTTCGAAGCCGGTCTGAAGCCGATCGTCGTGATCAACAAGGTCGACCGTCCGGGCGCGCGTCCTGACTGGGTTCTGGACCAGATCTTCGACCTGTTCGACAACCTGGGTGCCACCGACGACCAACTGGACTTCCAGGTTGTCTACGCCTCGGCCCTGAACGGCATCGCCGGTCTCGACCACACCGCCATGGCCGAAGACATGACCCCGCTGTACCAGTCGATCGTCGACAACGTGCCAGCCCCAGCGGTTGACCGTGACGGTCCGTTCCAGATGCAGATCTCCGCTCTGGACTACAACAGCTTCCTCGGCGTTATCGGTGTTGGCCGTATCGCCCGTGGTCGCGTCAAGCCGAACACCCCGGTCGTCGCCATCGACACCGACGGCAAGCGCCGCAACGGCCGTATCCTGAAGCTGATGGGTCACCACGGTCTGCACCGCGTTGACGTCGAAGAAGCCCAGGCTGGCGACATCGTCTGCATCAGCGGTTTCGACGAGCTGTTCATCTCCGACACCCTGTGCTCCCCGGACGCGGTCGAAGCGATGAAGCCGCTGACCGTCGACGAGCCGACCGTTTCCATGACCTTCCAGGTCAACGACTCGCCGTTCTGCGGTAAAGAAGGCAAGTTCGTGACTTCCCGCAACATCAAGGAACGTCTGGACAAAGAGCTGCTGTACAACGTTGCACTGCGCGTTGAAGAAGGCGACTCGGCTGACAAGTTCAAGGTTTCCGGCCGTGGTGAGCTGCACCTGTCGGTTCTGATCGAAACCATGCGTCGCGAAGGCTTCGAGATGGCTGTAGGCCGTCCTGAAGTGATCATCCGCGAAGTCAACGGCGTCAAGCAGGAGCCGTTCGAGAACGTCACCATCGACATCCCTGAAGAATCCCAGGGCAAGGTCATGGAAGAAATGGGCCTGCGTAAGGGCGACCTGACCAACATGGCGCCGGATGGCAAAGGCCGTGTGCGTCTGGAGTACAACATTCCAGCCCGTGGTCTGATCGGTTTCCGTAACCAGTTCCTGACCCTGACCAACGGTGCAGGCATCCTGACCTCGATCTTCGACCGCTACGACACCATGAAGTCCGGCCACATGTCCGGCCGTCTGAACGGCGTACTGGTTTCGGTCGAGACCGGCAAGGCCCTGACCTACTCCCTGGAAACCCTGCAGGCGCGCGGCAAGCTGTTCGTCGAGCACGGCCAGGAGATCTACAACGGTCAGATCGTTGGTCTGAACAGCCGTGACAACGACCTGGGCGTGAACCCGACCAAAGGCAAGAAGCTCGACAACATGCGTGCTTCGGGCAAGGACGAAACCATCGCCCTGGTTCCGCCGGTTCGTTTCACCCTGGAACAGGCTCTGGAATTCATCCAGGACGACGAGCTGTGCGAAGTCACTCCTAAGTCGATCCGTCTGCGCAAGAAGATCCTCGACGAAGGCGAGCGTACCCGCGCTGCCAAGAAAGCCAAGGCCAACTAAGCCCGGCTTGAAATGAAAAAGCCCCCGGTCGAAAGGCCGGGGGCTTTTTTTTGCCTGAAATTCTTCTGCTGTTCTTCAGGGCCTCATCGCTGGCAAGGCCAGCTCCCACAAGGTCCGCATGCACCGCCGAATCTGTGGGAGCTGGCTTGCCAGCGATGCTTTTTCAGCGGCTCACCGGCTTCGGCTTGTACGCACAGTACCCCGGCCGCGGCCCGATCCGCGGGTGGTTGCGGCAGGTGTCCGGGCGCTTGTCATAAATGGTGCACAGCCGGCTCTTGCGATCCAGATAGAGGCAGTCGTCGTTGCTCATCCGGGTCAGGGTGAAGATCCCGGACTTCTGGTTGAAGCGCTCGACGATGCCATCCTTCTGCAAACGCTTGGCGATATTCTTCGGCGGATCACCCATTTCGAACTCGTCCACCACGCCGATGCGGATCAGGTCTTTGAGCTTCACCTCCACCGGCAAGGTGCAACAGGTGGACATGCAGCTGCCGCACATATGGCTGGCGTACTTTTGCCACGTTTCGAGACGGTCGAGCTCGGCGGCGGCGATCAGGGTCGGTTTCATCAGGGGTCAGGCATATAGGTATAGGAAGGCGCGCGATCATACCGGAGTTGATCAAAATGTGAACAACGATTTGCGCGCTCCCCGGCAAGCGGTCCCGCTTTTGCAGCGCTTTACCATGAAAGGTGCGAACCAGCGCCTATGCACTGTGTCGAACCGTCTAGTCTGTCAGATCACCATCGGCAATCGTCAAATCCGCTCGAGGACCCCGCATGTCTCAGGAATCGAACGCTCGTGACGCAGAGGTGGCCGCGTTTCGCACCGCTGTGCTGGAAAAACTGACCTATGCGGTCGGCAAGGACCCGGAACACGCCTTCGACCATGACTGGTTCGAAGCCATCGCCCTGGCGGCCAGGGACCACATGGTCGATCACTGGATGGACCACACGCGGCAGATCTACCGCAGCAGCCAGAAGCGGGTCTATTACCTCTCCCTCGAATTCCTTATCGGCCGGCTGCTCTACGACAGCCTGAGCAACCTCGGGTTGCTGGAAGTGGCCCGCGAGGCCCTCGAAGGCCTGGACGTCGACCTGGAGCGCATCCGCCTGCTGGAGCCGGACGCGGCGCTGGGCAACGGCGGTCTCGGCCGGCTGGCAGCCTGCTTCATGGAAAGCATGTCGACCCTCGGCATCGCCGCCCACGGCTACGGCATCCGTTACGAACACGGGTTGTTCCGCCAGGCGGTGGTGGACGGCTGGCAGCAGGAACAGACCGAGAACTGGCTGGATTTCGGCAACCCCTGGGAGTTCGAACGGGCCGAGGTGATCTACCCGATCAGCTTTGGCGGCCGGGTGGAAACCGTGCACAACGGCGGCGGCGAGCCACGCCAGGTCTGGTGGCCGGCGGAAACCGTACGTGCGGTGGCCTATGACACCCCGGTGGTGGGCTGGCGCGGGGCAAGCGTGAATACCTTGCGCCTGTGGCGGGCGCGGGCGCTGGAAGAGCTGCACCTGGAGCGCTTCAACGCCGGCGACCATCTCGGCGCCGTCGCCGAAGTGGCCCGGGCCGAAAGCATTTCCCGGGTCCTGTACCCGGCCGACAGCACCGAGGCCGGCCAGGAACTGCGCTTGCGCCAGGAGTATTTCTTCGTTTCGGCATCGCTGCAGGACCTGCTGCGCCGCCACCTGAACATGCACGACACCCTGCTCAACCTGCCGGAGCAGGCAGCGATCCAGCTCAACGACACCCACCCGTCGATCGCCGTGGCCGAGCTGATGCGCCTGCTGGTGGACCAGCACGAAGTGCCGTGGGACACCGCCTGGAACCTCACCGTCAACACCCTTGCCTACACCAACCACACCTTGCTGCCGGAGGCCCTGGAGACCTGGGCGGTGAACCTGATGGAGCGCATGCTGCCGCGGCACATGCAGATCATCTACCTGATCAACGCGCACCATATCGACTCGTTGCGGGCCAAGGGCATCCATGACTTCGACGTGCTGCGCGCGGTGTCGCTGATCGAGGAAGACAACGGCCGCCGAGTGCGCATGGGCAACCTGGCGTTCCTCGGCTCCCACAGCGTCAACGGCGTCTCGGCGCTGCATACCAAGCTGATGCGCAGCACGGTGTTCTCCGAGCTGCACAAGCTCTACCCGGAGCGGATCAACAACAAGACCAACGGCATCACCTTCCGCCGCTGGCTGTACCAGTCCAACCCGCAGCTCACCGCCATGCTGGTGGACGCCCTCGGCGAGGACCTGCTGGACAGCCCCGAGACCAAGCTGCGCGGCCTGGAGCCGTTCGCCGACAAGGCTGCCTTCCGCAAGAAGTTCGCCGAGCAGCGCCTGCACAGCAAGCGGGCACTGGCGAGCATCATCCAGGAACGCCTGGGCATCACCGTCAACCCGGAGGCGATGTTCGACGTCCAGGTCAAGCGCATCCACGAGTACAAGCGCCAGTTGCTCAACCTGATGCACACCGTCGCGCTGTACCAGGCGATCCGCGCCGAGCCGGGCACCGACTGGGTGCCACGGGTGAAGATCTTCGCCGGCAAGGCGGCGGCCAGTTATCACCAGGCCAAGCTGATCATCAAGCTGGCCAACGATATCGCCCAGGTGGTCAACAACGACCCGACCGTGCGCGGCCTGCTCAAGGTGGTGTTCCTGCCCAACTACAACGTCAGCCTGGCGGAAAGCATCATTCCGGCGGCGGACCTGTCCGAGCAGATTTCCACCGCCGGCTACGAGGCTTCGGGCACCAGCAACATGAAGTTCGGCCTCAATGGCGCACTGACCATCGGCACCCTCGACGGCGCCAACGTGGAAATGTGCGAGCAGGTCGGTGCCGAGCACATGTTCATCTTCGGCCTGACCTCGCAGCAGGTGGAAGGCCGCAAGCGCAACGGCGATTTCAATGCCAGCCCGATCGTCGGTGCCTCGCACCGGCTCAACGACGTGCTCCAGGCGATTCGCGGCGGGGTGTTCTCGCCGGACGATCCGGCGCGCTACGTCGGCCTGGTGGATTCGCTGGTGGCCTACGACCGCTTCCTGCTCTGCGCCGACTTCGACGCCTACTGGGAAGCCCAGCGGCGGGTCGACGAGCTCTGGCACGAGCCCAATCGCTGGTGGCGCTCGGCGGTGCTCAACACCGCGCGGATGGGCTGGTTCTCCTCGGACCGGACCATCGGCGAGTACGCCCGGGAGATCTGGACCGCCCTTGAATGAATGGAACCGGCGCGGCGAACGGCGGGAACCAGATCCCGGATGTGCCGTCTGATCGGGCAGGGTTGTCCTACTGCTCGCCCGCGCCTGCCTCTCCCTGTAAACTGCGTGGGTTTTTCCTACTCCCTCATTCCTTCGGAGCCATACATGTCCCGCGTTACCCTGAGTCGCTATCTGATTGAGCAGACCCGTAGCAACAGCACCCCTGCCGATCTGCGCTTCCTGATCGAAGTGGTGGCGCGCGCATGCAAGGAAATCAGCCACAACGTGTCCAAGGGCGCCCTCGGCGGCGTGCTGGGCAGCATGGGCACGGAAAACGTGCAGGGCGAAGTCCAGAAGAAACTGGACGTGATTTCCAACGACATCCTCCTCGAAGCCAACGAATGGGGCGGTCACCTGGCCGGCATGGCTTCGGAAGAGATGGACAATGCCTACCAGATCCCGGGCAAATACCCGAAAGGCGCCTACCTGCTGGTGTTCGACCCGCTGGACGGTTCGTCGAACATCGACGTCAACGTCTCGGTCGGTACCATCTTCTCGGTACTGCGCTGCCCTAACGAATATCTGAGCCAGAACGAAAGCCTGAACGAAAAGGCCTTCCTGCAGCCGGGCACCAAGCAGGTTGCCGCCGGCTACGCCATCTACGGCCCGCAGACCATGCTGATCCTGACCCTGGGCAACGGCGTCAAGGGCTTCACCCTGGACCGCGAGCTGGGCAGCTTCGTCCTGACCCACGAGAACATCAAGGTTCCGGAAACCACCGCCGAATTCGCCATCAACATGTCCAACGAGCGTCACTGGGAAGCCCCGGTCAAGCGCTACGTCGGCGAACTGCTGGAAGGCGAGACCGGCCCGCTGAAGAAGAACTACAACATGCGCTGGATCGCCTCGATGGTGGCCGACGTGCATCGCATCCTGACCCGTGGCGGTCTGTTCATGTACCCACGCGATGCCCGCGAGCCGTCCAAGCCGGGCAAGCTGCGCCTGATGTACGAAGCCAACCCGATGTCCTTCATCATCGAACAGGCCGGCGGCGCGTCCACCGACGGCAACCAGCGCATCCTCGACATCCAGCCGGACAGCCTGCACCAGCGTGTGGCGGTATTCCTCGGCTCGAAAGAGGAAGTCCAGCGCGTCACCGGTTATCACCAGGAGTAACCAGGCCATGCTCGCACCTTGGCAGCCGCTGTTGGAATGGTGGTTCGGATGGGGCACCAGCCCGCAGGACGTCGCTGACGAGAAGAGCACGCTGTGGTTCGGCAAGCAGCACGACGCCGAGGCGCACGAGCGCTTCGGCCCGCTGGTCGAGCAGGCGCTGGCCGGTGGTCTGGAAGAGTGGCTGGAAAGCCCGCAGGGCTGGCTGGGGCTGGTCCTGTTGCTGGACCAGTTGCCGCGCATGATCTACCGCGACACGCCGCGCGCCTTCGATGGCGACCGGCGTGCCCAGGTCCTGGTGATGCAGGGCCTGGACCGCGCCTGGGATTACCAGCTGCTGCCGTTGCAGCGGGTGTTCATCCTGCTGGTGCTGGAGCATGCCGAGGTGCTGGATTGGCAGAACATCTGCGTCGAGCGCTACCAGACCTTGCTGGATGCCCAGCCGACGGCGGACCGGCGTCTGTTCGAAGGCTTCCTCGACTATGCCGAGCAGCACCAGCGGGTGATTGCGCGGTTTGGCCGGTTCCCGCACCGCAACCTGGTGCTGGGGCGGCCGAGTACCAATGAAGAGATGGATTTTCTGCTGGAGCCTGGCTCTCGTTTCTGATCCGGATTCTCTGCTGTTTTTGATTGCCAATCGCCGGCAACGCCGGCTCCCACAAGGTTCGGCGGTGCACTCCGATCACCTGTGGGAGCCGGCGTTGCCGGCGATTGGCCCTCAAGCTCACCTCAAATCCTGAAGCTTCCTACGAGATGCTTCAGTCGTTCCACCTGGTTCTCCAGGTCATGGCAGGCCCGCAACGTCGCCTGCAGGTTTTCTACCCCTTCCTGATTCAGCGTATTGATCTCGGTGATATCGACATTGATCGACTCCACCACCGCGGTCTGTTCCTCGGTCGCCGTGGCCACCGACTGGTTCATCCCGTCGATCTCGCCGATGCGCTGGGTCACGCTGCCCAGCCGCTCGCCCGCCTGGTTGGCGATGCCGACGCTGTGCTGGCTGTGATGCTGGCTCTCGGTCATGGTGCTGACCGCCACCTGGGCGCCGGATTGCAGCTCCTCGATGATCCGTTGCACCTGCTGCGCCGAGTCCTGGGTGCGGTGGGCCAGGTTGCGCACTTCGTCCGCCACCACCGCAAAACCACGCCCGGCCTCACCGGCCCGGGCTGCTTCGATGGCGGCGTTGAGCGCGAGGAGGTTGGTCTGCTGGGAAATCCCGGCGATCACTTCGAGGATCTGCCCGATATTCACCGTGTTGGCGTTCAGGGTTTCGATATTGCCGCAGGAGTCGCTGATCTTCGCCGATAGCTGGTTCATCACCTCGATGGTCTGGTTGACCACCTGCTGGCCATCTTCGGCCAGGCTGCGCGCGTCGCTGGAGTGCTGCGAGGCGAGGGCGGCGTTCTGGGCGATTTCCTGGGCGGCGGCGCCGAGCTGGTTGATCGCTGCGGCCACGCTGTTGGTCCGGCTCGATTGCTGGTCGGCGTTGTGGATCGACGCATTCGACGCACTGACCACCCGCAGGGCGACCTCGTTGACCTGGCCGGTGGCCGAGGCCACTTCGCGGATCGACTCGTGGATGCGCTCGACGAAGCGGTTGAACGACTGGCCCAGGGTGCCGAACTCGTCGTGGGCATGGATGTTCAAGCGGCGGGTCAGGTCGCCCTTGCCCTCGGCGATATCGTGCATGGCGCGACCCATCACATGCAGCGGCTCCATCAGCACGCGGATCAGCAGGCCGAGCAGGGCGATGATGATCAGCACGGCGGCAACGGTCGCCACCACGGCGGTGCTGCGCAGTTCGCTGAGCATGGCGAAGGCCGAGTCCTGGTCCAGCACCAGGGCTACGTACCAGTCCGCCGAGGGCACGCCGTCGACATGGCTGAAGACGATGAACTGCTTGCGCCCGTCGATCTCGACTTCCTTCAGGCCCTTGCCGATCACCGGGGCGCCCTGTGGATAAGCGTCCGCCAGGGTTTTCAGGGCCAGCTCGCCGTTGGGGTGGACGAGGATCTTGCCTTCGCCGTTGACGATGAAGGCATGGCCGTGGCCGTCGAAATTCAGCGAGTTGATGATCGCGCTGATGGTGTCCAGGGCGGTGTCCGCGCCGGCCACGCCGATCAATTGCCCGGCCTGCTGCACCGGGGTGGCGATGGTCACCACCAGCTTGCCGGTGGAGGCGGCGATGTAGGGCTCGGTGACCACGGTCTGGCCAGCGGCGCTGGCGCTCTTGTACCAGCCGCGTGCCCGCGGGTCGTAGTCGGCAGCGCGGTTGCCGGCTGGCACCGACTGCATGGCGCCATCCTTGCCGCCGAAATAGGTCAGGGCGAAGCTGGCGTTGTACACCGGCAGCGCCAGGCTGCGGCTCAGTGTGTCCTTGCCCGGGCCATCGACGGCGACCTGCTGGGCGAAGGAATTCAGCAGCTGGATGCGGCTGTCCAGCCAGGTGCGGATATTGCCGGCGGTCAGGCTGCCCAGCTCCTGCATCGAGGCTTCGCTACTGACCCGCAGCGACTGGCGCTGGCGGTAATCGTTGAACAGGACGAAGCCGGTAAAGGCGACCACCACCACGAGGGCAGCGGCCAGCAGGATCTTGTGGCTGAATTTCAGATTCTTGGTCATCGGGAGGTCACGCAATATACGGAAGGGGCGCGGCAATCCGCCGCAGCGCACCCTGTGTCGTCCGTCGCAGGAAAAAGATTAATCGGTTCCGCTAACGTTCCGACAAATGGAGATCGTTTGCGCGGTAATGAAAGCAGGGCCTTCGGGAACCGGAGTGAGATTTATCCTTCTAAGCTGTCGGCAGTGGTCTGGCCCATGTCACCTTCATTCCCAGGAGTATCCCTTCCATGTCGTTGCGTTCCCTCGCCCTCTTGTCCCTGTGTGTGTTGCTGGCTGCGTGCAGCAAGCTCAACCAGGAGAACTATTCCAAGCTCAAGACCGGTATGACCAAGGCGGAGGTCGAGAGCCTGCTGGGCAGCCCGACCGAGTGTTCCGGCGCCCTGGGTGTGTCCAGCTGTACCTGGGGGGATGAGAAGACCTTCATCAGTGTCCAGTACGCAGGTGACAAAGTGTTGATGTACGCGGGGCAGGGCCTGAAATGATGCGTCGCTCGCTGCTGGCATGCTGTGCTGCCCTGGCGTTGGCCGGATGTGCCACGCCGGAGGTCGGGCCCATGCCGCCGAAGACGGTGGATCACGTCGATTTCAAGCGTTACCAGGGCAAGTGGTATGAGCTGGCCCGGCTGCCGATGTACTTCCAGCGCGACTGCGCGCAGTCCGAGGCGCATTACAACCTGCGTGCGGATGGCAGCGTCGGGGTGCTCAACCGCTGCCTGACCCTGGACGGCGAATGGCAGGAAGCGAGCGGCAGTGCTACCCCGCAGGTGCCGGGCAAGACCGACAAGCTGTGGGTGCAGTTCGATAACTGGTTTGCCAAATTGCCCGGGGCGCCGAAGGGCAACTACTGGGTGCTCTATGTGAGCAGCGACTATCAGACGGCGTTGGTGGGCAATCCGGATCGTCGCTATCTGTGGATTCTGTCGCGCACGCCAACCTTGCCGGCGGTGGAGCGCGAGAGCCTGCTGGCCAAGGCGCGGCAGCAGGGGTATGACACCAGCCGGCTGGTGTGGCGGGTGGCGGATCGGGATATGGCGCGCAAGCACTGAAGTCTTGCAGTGATCTTTCTGGCCTCATCGCCGGCAATGCCGGCTCCCACAAGGTTTGGCGGCGTTCGCGATACCTGTGGGAGTCGGCGTTGCCGGCGATGAGCATGGGTATCTACACAACTTCAGATCACCACAAAATGATGCGCCGCCGCGTACCTGTGGGAGCGGCTGTTAGCCGCGATTGGGCGCGAAGCGGCCATAAAACCTGTGCCCTCGGTGTGTCAGGAAAACCTGGGACTCAGGTTTTACGACGGCTTCGCCGCCGATCGCGCGGTCCGGCGTCCCGGCTAACAGCCGCTCCCACAAGGTCCGTGTTGTACCTGATAGAGATGTGTAGATACCCATGCAGCGATGAGGCCATCAAATTCAACCCAGCAAGTCTTTCAATACCCGGGTAAAGGCCACCGCACTGTCCTCCTGCCCCGCATGCCGCCCCTGCTGCACCACCCAGCGGCCATTGACCATCACATCCCTGACCTGCCGATCCCCACCAGCAAACAGCCAGCGATTGAGAATATTGTCGCCGTCGGCCGTCGCCAGGTACGGATCCAGTCCATCCAGCACGATCCAGTCCGCCCGTTTGCCCACTGCCAGTTCACCGACCGCTTGTCCCAGTGCCTGGGCACCACCGTCCAGCGCGGCATCGAACAGGGTCCGTCCGACCATCGGCTGCGCCGCGCCATACAGGCGGTTGCGCCGCTGGTCGCGCAGGCGCTGGCCGTATTCCAGCCAGCGCAGTTCCTCGACAACGCTCAGCGATACATGGCTGTCCGAGCCAATCCCCATGCGCCCGCCCTGGGCGAGGAAGTCCACGGCCGGGAAGATCCCGTCGCCGAGGTTGGCTTCAGTGGTCAGGCACAGCCCGGCGATGGCCCGGCTCTTCGCCATCGCCGTCACCTCGTCCGCTTCGGCATGGGTCGCATGCACCAGGCACCAGCGCTCATCCACCTCGACGTTCTCGTACAACCACTGCAACGGCCGGCGCCCGCTCCAGGCCAGGCAGTCGTCGACTTCCTTCTGCTGCTCGGCAATGTGGATATGCACCGGGCAGGCCTTGTCGCTGGCGGCCAGCACCGTGGCGATCTGTTCCGGGGTGACCGCGCGCAGCGAGTGGAAGCACAGGCCCAGGGCCTGGGCCGGTTGCGCGGCCAGTAGCGGCTGCAGGCGCGCTTGCAGGTCGAGGTACTGCTCGGTGCTGTTGATAAAGCGTCGCTGGCCATCGTTCGGTGCCTGCCCGCCAAAGCCGGAATGACTGTAGAGCACGGGGAGCAGGGTCAGGCCGATGCCGCTTCCGGCCGCGGCGGCACTGATGCGCCGGGACAGCTCCACCGGGTCGGCATACGCCTGGCCCTGCGGGTCGTGGTGCACGTAATGGAATTCGGCGACCGAGGTGTAGCCGGCCTTGAGCATCTCGATGTACAGCTGGCGGGCGATGACTTCGAGCTGCTCGGGACTGATCTTGCCCACCAGCCGGTACATCAGTTCGCGCCAGGTCCAGAAGCTGTCGTTGGGATTGCCCGCCACTTCCGCCAGCCCCGCCATGGCGCGCTGGAAGGCGTGGGAGTGCAGGTTCGGCATGCCCGGCAGCAGCGGACCGGCCAGTTTTTCGGCGCCATCGGACGCGGCGTCGGCCTGCAACGATGCCAGCCTGCCGTCGGCGCCGACCTCGATTCGGACGTTTTCAGCCCAGCCGCTGGGCAACAGAGCACGCTCGGCAAAGTACACGGACATCGACACGGCACCTCGTTCTGGTTATTTGTATATACATATACAGACGTTTGCCTGCCCGGTAAACTCCGGCAAGCTACCGTTCATTCAATAGAACAAGGACTTTTCCAGTGCCGAAACCTCCTGTCTCCACGCTGGTTGCCCAGATGGGCGAGGGGCCGGCGCCGCTGTATGCCCGGGTCAAGCAAATGATCGTCCAGCAGATCGAGAGCGGCACCTGGCCGCCGCACCATCGGGTGCCCTCGGAAAGCGAGCTGGTCGCCGAACTGGGCTTCAGCCGCATGACCATCAACCGTGCCCTGCGCGAACTCACCGCCGAAGGGCTGCTGGTGCGCATGCAGGGCGTCGGTACCTTCGTTGCGGAACCCAAGACCCACTCGGCGCTGTTCGATGTACATAACATCGCCGATGAAATCGCCGCCCGTGGTCACCAGCACAGCTGCCAGGTGGTGACCCTGGCCGAAGAGGTCGCCGGCTCCGAGCGCGCCATCGCCCTGGACATGCGCGAGGGCCAGCGGGTGTTCCATTCGCTGATCGTGCATTACGAAAACGGCGTGGCGGTGCAGATCGAGGACCGCTACGTCAATGCGCAGATCGCCCCGGACTACCTCAACCAGGATTTCACCCGGCAGACCCCCTACGCCTACCTGTCCCAGGTCGCACCGCTGACCGAGGGCGAGCACGTGGTCGAGGCGATCCTCGCCGATGCCTATGAATGCAGCCTGCTGCAGATCGAACACAGCGAACCGTGCCTGCTGATACGCCGACGCACCTGGTCGGGTCGCCAGCCGGTCACCGCCGCCCGACTGATCCACCCCGGCTCCCGCCATCGCCTCGAAGGACGCTTCAGCAAATGACCGAGTTGACCCAGTTACGCGCCGCCGACTACCCACGCATGCCGTGGAAAAACGGCGGTGGCAGCACCGAAGAGATCACCCGCGACGCCGGCCAGGGCCTGGATGGCTTCGGCTGGCGCCTGTCGATCGCCGATATCGGTGAGTCGGGCGACTTCTCCAGCTTCGCCGGCTACCAGCGGATCATCAGTGTGTTGCAGGGCGATGGCATGGTGCTCGAGGTCGACGGCCAGGCCAGTCGCGTGCTCCTGCCTTTCGATGCCTATGTGTTCAGCGGCGAGAGCCAGGTCAGCTGCCGTCTGCTGGGTGGGCCGATCCGCGATTTCAACCTGATCTACGCCCCGCAGCGTTACCGCGCGCGGCTGCAGTGGTTCAGCGGTTACAGCCGGGTCTTCAGCTCGGCCAGCACGCTGCTGCTGTTCAGCGCCCAAGCGGCGTTGCAGATTGGCGTCAGCGGTCACGGCGAGCAAAACCTCGGCCTCTACGACTGCCTGTACCTCAAGGACAACCAGCAACTGCGCGAACTGGATATCACCGGGCGCTGCTGCCTGATCGAACTCATCGCTGTTTCCGAGTAACGCACCACTCCCGCACATTTTGTTACCGAATGCCCCAAGGTGGCGCAATGCCGCCTTGGTCCTCGCGCCACCCTTCCGCTGTTTTCCTCTCCCTCTGCAAGATTTCCCGGCCTTGTTCCACAAGGGCTGTAGCCCATGTGCGGAATTTTTTCAGGAAGCCGTTCCCCGGGTTGGCAATCCAATTGCATATGCTTGTATGTACAAGTAAAGATGTGTGCGTATGAGTGGACAGGCCATCCCCTCAGCGCTGTTCTCAAAACCGGTTTTCACCGCTGGCCCACTGCCTGGGTTGGGATTGGATAGATCGCTCGAGGAGCCCTTTTCGTGACTGACAACAACCTGAACAAATTCCGTGACGTCGAAATCCGCGCTCCGCGCGGCAACACGCTGACCGCCAAGAGCTGGCTGACCGAAGCGCCGCTGCGGATGCTGATGAACAACCTCGACCCGGAAGTGGCGGAGAACCCGAAGGAACTGGTGGTGTACGGCGGCATCGGCCGTGCGGCGCGCAACTGGGCGTGCTACGACAAGATCGTCGAAAGCCTGACCAACCTGAATGACGACGAGACCCTGCTGGTGCAATCCGGCAAGCCGGTCGGCGTGTTCAAGACCCACGCCAACGCCCCGCGCGTGCTGATCGCCAACTCCAACCTGGTGCCGCACTGGGCCAACTGGGAACACTTCAACGAACTGGACGCCAAGGGCCTGGCCATGTACGGCCAGATGACCGCCGGCAGCTGGATCTACATCGGTAGCCAGGGCATCGTCCAGGGCACCTACGAAACCTTCGTCGAAGCCGGTCGCCAGCATTACGACGGCAACCTCAAGGGCAAATGGGTGCTGACCGCCGGCCTCGGCGGCATGGGCGGCGCCCAGCCACTGGCCGCGACTCTGGCGGGCGCCTGCTCGCTGAACATCGAATGCCAGCAGAGCCGCATCGACTTCCGCCTGAGCAGCCGCTATGTCGACGAACAGGCCAAGGACCTCGACGACGCCCTGGCGCGCATCGCCAAATACACCGCCGAAGGCAAGGCCATCTCCATCGCCCTGCTGGGCAACGCTGCGGAAATCCTTCCGGAACTGATCAAGCGTGGCGTGCGCCCGGACATGGTCACCGACCAGACCAGCGCCCACGACCCGCTCAACGGTTACCTGCCGGCCGGCTGGACCTGGGAGCAGTACCGCGACCGCGCCAAGACCGAGCCGGCTGCCGTGGTCAAGGCCGCCAAGCAGTCCATGGCCGTGCACGTCCAGGCCATGCTCGAGTTCCAGAAGCAGGGCATCCCGACCTTCGACTACGGCAACAACATCCGCCAGATGGCCAAGGAAGAGGGTGTCGCCAATGCCTTCGACTTCCCCGGCTTCGTTCCGGCCTATATCCGTCCGCTGTTCTGCCGCGGCATCGGTCCGTTCCGCTGGGCCGCGCTGTCCGGCAATGCCGAGGACATCTACAAGACCGACGCCAAGGTCAAGGAACTGATCCCCGACGACGCCCACCTGCACAACTGGCTGGACATGGCCCGCGAGCGCATCAGCTTCCAGGGCCTGCCGGCGCGGATCTGCTGGGTTGGCCTGGGCCAGCGCGCCAAGCTGGGTCTGGCCTTCAACGAAATGGTCCGCCGTGGCGAGTTGTCGGCGCCGATCGTTATCGGTCGTGACCACCTCGACTCCGGCTCGGTATCCAGCCCCAACCGTGAAACCGAAGCGATGCAGGACGGTTCCGACGCCGTGTCCGACTGGCCGTTGCTCAACGCCCTGCTGAACACCGCCAGCGGTGCCACCTGGGTTTCGCTGCACCACGGCGGCGGCGTGGGTATGGGCTTCTCCCAGCACTCGGGCATGGTCATCGTCTGCGACGGTACCGACGAAGCCGCCGAGCGCATCGCCCGTGTGCTGACCAACGACCCGGGCACCGGTGTCATGCGTCACGCCGATGCCGGTTACCAGATCGCCATCGACTGCGCCAAGGAACAGGGCCTGAACCTGCCGATGATCACCGGCAAATAAGGGTTGGAGGGTTCGGCGGTGCGCCGCCGGGACCAGGGAGGGGGCTGCCATGTCGCGTGGCGTGGCAGCCCGGTCCGTGTAGCCGTGCTTTGACATGACAAGATCCCCCGGGAGAACAACAACGATGTCCCAGGCCACTGATAGCTCCAAACCCCTGATCGAGCGGCGGTCGATCAACTACATTCCCGAAGCCGAACGCCACGGCAAACTGTACAGCCAGTTCACCCTCTGGCTGGGCGCCAACCTGCAGATCACCGCCATCGTCACCGGCGCCCTGGCCGTGGTGCTGGGCGGCGACGTGTTCTGGTCGCTGATCGGCCTGCTCATCGGCCAGTTGCTCGGTGGTGGGGTCATGGCCCTGCACGCCGCACAAGGGCCGAAGCTGGGCCTGCCGCAGATGATTTCCAGCCGCGTGCAGTTCGGCGTGTATGGCGCGGCCATCCCGATCGTCCTGGTGTGCCTGATGTACCTGGGCTTCACCGCCACCGGCACGGTGCTGTCCGGGCAGGCGCTGGGGCAACTCTTCGGCGTCAGCGACAGCGTCGGCATCCTGATCTTCGCCAGCGTCATCGTGCTGGTCACCGTGCTCGGCTACCGGGTGATCCATGTGATCGGCCGCATCGCCAGCGTCATCGGGGTGATCGCCTTCTTCTACCTGTTCAGCCGGCTGCTGGGGCAGACCGATGTCGGCGCGCTCCTGGAAATCCGTCACTTCAGCTGGAGCAGCTTCCTGCTCGCGGTGTCCCTGGCGGCGTCCTGGCAGATCGCCTTCGGGCCCTATGTCGCCGACTATTCGCGCTACCTGCCGAGCCGTACCTCGTCGCTGAAAACCTTCCTCGCCGTCGGGGCCGGTTCGGTGATCGGTGCCCAGGTGGCGATGATCCTCGGCGTGTTCGCCGCGGCCATGGCCAACGGTCAGTTCGCCGGTCGCGAAGTGGCCTATATCGTCGGCCTCGGTGGCAGCGGCGCTACCGCCGCCTTGCTGTACTTCACCATTGCCTTCGGCAAGGTGACCATTTCCACCCTGAACTCCTACGGCAGCTTCATGTGCATCGCCACGGTAATCAGCGGTTTCCGCGGGCACCTCGAAGTGTCGCGCCTGCAACGCCTGGTGTTCGTCCTGCTGATCGTCGGCGCCGCGACCCTGATCGCGCTGCTCGGCCAGCATTCGTTTCTCGGTGCATTCAAGTCTTTCATCCTCTTCCTGCTGGCCTTCTTCACCCCGTGGAGCGCGGTCAACCTGGTGGACTACTACTGCATCACCCGTGAGCACTACGACGTGCCGGCCCTGGCCGACCCCAACGGTCGCTACGGACGCTGGAACATCGCCGGGATCAGCGTCTACGTGATCGGCGTGCTGGTGCAGCTACCCTTCATCTCCACCAAGTTCTACACCGGTCCGCTGGTGGAGGCCCTGGGTGGGGTGGATATCTCCTGGATCATCGGCCTCGTGGTTCCGGCCGTTCTCTATTACCTGGTCGCCCGACGCGTTACCCGGGCGGTTCCGGACCGGCTGATCCTGCCGGCCGGTAACTGAACAGACCGGCATGGTCGCGCCGGTTGTCGACGACGCGGCCCTTTCACTGCCCAACCTCATTCATGTTTAGGAGCATCAGATGAACAACACCAAGAAGTCGCTGCTGGGCCTGTTCCTGTCCGCCAGCCTGTTGGGCGGCACCATGGCATCGGCCCAGGCCGCCGGTTGGTGCGAGAGTGGCAAGCCGGTGAAGTTCGCCGGATTGAACTGGGAAAGCGGCATGCTGCTGACCGACGTCATGCAGTTCGTCCTGAAAAATGGCTACGGCTGCGAGACCGACAGCCTGCCGGGCAACTCCATCACCATGGAAAACGCCTTGGGCACCAATGACATCCAGGTCTTCGCCGAAGAGTGGGTGGGTCGCAGCGAGGTGTGGAAGAAGGCCGAGGCGGCCGGCAAGGTGGTCGGTGTCGGCGCCCCGGTAGTGGGCGCGGTAGAAGGCTGGTACGTGCCGCGCTACGTGATCGAGGGCGACGCCAAGCGCAAGCTGGAAGCCAAGGCGCCGAACCTCAAGGCCATCGCTGACCTGGGCCAGTACGCGGCGATCTTCAAGGACCCGGAAGAGCCGTCCAAGGGCCGTTTCTACAACTGCCCGGCCGGCTGGACCTGCGAGCTGGACAACACCGAAATGCTCAAGGACTACGGCCTGGAAAGCAGCTACACCAACTTCCGTCCTGGCACCGGCCCGGCCCTGGATGCAGCGGTGCTGTCGAGCTACAAGCGCGGCGAACCGATCCTCTTCTACTACTGGACCCCGACCCCGCTGATGGGCCAGGTCGACCTGGTCAAGCTGGATGAAAAGCCGGGCGTCGACAAGAGCGTCAGCATCAAGGTCGGCCTGTCCAAGGCGTTCCACGAGGGCGCTCCGGAACTGGTGGCGGTGCTGGAGAAGGTCAACCTGCCGATCGACGTGCTCAACCAGAACCTTGCTCGCATGACCAAGGAGCGCATCGAGTCGCCGAAGCTGGCGAAAGCCTTCCTCAAGGAACATCCTGAAATCTGGCACACCTGGGTCAGCGAAGACGCCGCGAAGAAGATCGACGCCGCGCTCTGAGTTTCTATCTACCTGACGAGTGAACCCTATGTTCCCCGAAAAATTTACCTTCTCCATCGCCGACTGGGTCAACGGCTGGGTCGACGCCCTGGTGACCAACTACGGTGATGTGTTCCGGCAGATCTCCGACACCCTGCTGTGGGCCATCGTCAACCTCGAAGGCCTGCTGCGGGCCACGCCCTGGTGGCTGATGCTGGCGATCGTCGCCGGTATCGCCTGGCATGCCACCCGTCGCGCGCTGCCGACCCTGGTAATCGTCGGCCTGCTGTTCCTGGTCGGCGCGGTGGGACTGTGGGACAAGCTCATGCAGACCCTGGCGCTGATGCTGGTGGCGACGCTGATCTCGGTGCTGATCGGCATCCCCCTGGGGATCCTTTCGGCACGCAGCGACCGCCTGCGCTCGATCCTCATGCCGCTGCTCGACATCATGCAGACCATGCCCAGCTTCGTGTACCTGATCCCGGTGCTGATGCTGTTCGGCCTGGGCAAGGTGCCGGCGATCTTCGCCACGGTGATCTACGCCGCGCCGCCGCTGATCCGCCTGACCGACCTGGGCATCCGCCAGGTCGACGGCGAGGTCATGGAAGCGATCAACGCTTTTGGCGCCAATCGCTGGCAGCAGCTGTTCGGCGTCCAGTTGCCGCTGGCCCTGCCGAGCATCATGGCCGGGATCAACCAGACCACCATGATGGCCCTGTCGATGGTGGTGATCGCCTCGATGATCGGCGCCCGTGGCCTGGGCGAGGACGTGCTGGTGGGCATCCAGACCCTGAACGTCGGTCGCGGCCTGGAAGCCGGGCTGGCAATCGTGATTCTCGCGGTGGTGATCGACCGCATTACCCAGGCCTACGGCCGGGCGCGGCATGAGGTGAGCAAATGAGTACGGCGGCGATGAACAAGATCGAAGTGAAGAATGTCTTCAAGATCTTCGGCGAGCGCTCTGCGGAAGCGCTGAAACTGATCGGCGAGTCGCACAGCAAGGAGCAGGTGCTGGCCAAGACCGGCTGCGTGGTGGGGGTCAACGACCTGTCGCTGTCCATCGGCGCTGGCGAGATCTTCGTCATCATGGGCCTGTCCGGTTCCGGCAAGTCGACCCTGGTGCGCCACTTCAACCGCCTGATCGACCCCACCAGCGGGGCGATCCTGGTGGATGGCGAAGACATCCTGCAGTACGACATGGAAGCCCTGCGCCAATTCCGCCGGCGCAAGATCAGCATGGTGTTCCAGAGCTTCGGCCTGCTGCCGCACAAGACCGTGCTGGAGAACGTCGCCTACGGCCTCAAGGTGCGTGGCGAGAGCAAGCAACTGTGCGCCGAGCGCGCCCAGCACTGGATCACCACCGTCGGCCTGAAGGGCTACGAGAAGTCCTACCCGCACCAGCTTTCCGGCGGCATGCGTCAGCGCGTCGGCCTGGCCCGGGCCCTGGCGGCGGACACCGACATCATCCTGATGGACGAAGCCTTCAGCGCCCTCGACCCGCTGATCCGCGCGGAAATGCAGGACCAGTTGCTGGAACTGCAAAAGACCCTGAACAAGACCATCGTCTTCATCACCCATGACCTCGATGAAGCCGTGCGCATCGGCAACCGCATCGCGATCCTCAAGGACGGCCGCCTGATCCAGGTCGGCACGCCGCGGGAGATCCTCCATTCGCCGGCCGACGAATACGTCGACCGCTTCGTCCAGCGCCGCGCCGCCACCGTATGAGGACCGCCATGCAGCCAGTGGAACAAGTGGTGATCGCCGACGCCCCGTTGCGTTGGCAGGACATCGTCGCCGTGGCCCGCCACGGTGCCAGCCTGAGCCTGTCGTACAGCGCCTGGGCGCGGATCGAGAATGCCCAGGCCATCGTCCGCCGCATCGTCGACAGCGGCGAGCGTGCCTATGGCGTGAATACCGGCCTCGGCGCGCTGTGCAACGTGGCGCTGGAGGGCGAGCAACTGAGCCGGCTGTCGAGCAACACCTTGCTCAGCCACGCCTGTGGCGTGGGGCCGGTGCTGGCCGACGAGCAGACCCGGGCGATCATCTGCGCCGCCATCGTCAACTACAGCCACGGCAAGTCGGGGATCCAGCGGCCGGTGGTGGAAATGCTCCTGGCCCTGCTGGAGCGCGGGATCACCCCGCAGGTGCCGTCCCAGGGGTCGGTGGGCTACCTGACCCATATGGCTCACGTCGGTATCTGCCTGCTCGGGGTGGGCAAGGTCAGCTATCGCGGGCGGGTGGTCGAAGCCGCCGAAGCCCTGGCCGCAGAAGGCCTGAAACCGGTGGTGCTGGGGGCGAAGGACGGCCTGTGCCTGGTCAACGGCACGCCGTGCATGACCGGCCTCAGCTGCCTGGCCCTGGCCGACGCCACGCACCTGCTGCATTGGGCCGATATCGTCTCGGCCATGAGCTTCGAGGCCCTGCGCGGGCAGATCGCCGCGTTCGATGCCGAGATCATCGCGTTGAAGCCTCATCCGGGCATGCAGCAGGTTGGCGCCAACCTGCGCGCCTTGCTCGACGGCAGCGAAGTGATCGCCATCAGCAAGGGCATCCGCACCCAGGACGCCCTGAGCATCCGTTCCATTCCGCAGGTTCACGGAGCGGCCCGTGACCAGTTGGCCCACGCGGCCAGGCAGATCGAGACCGAACTCAACTCCGCCACCGACAACCCGCTGCTGCTGGGCACTCCGGAGGATTTCCGGGTGATGTCCCAGGCCAACCCCCACGGCCAGTCCGTGGCCATGGCCGCCGACCTGCTGGCGATCGCCATCGCCGAGACCGGTTCGATCGCCGAGCGCCGCCTGGATCGCCTGGTCAACCCGCATGTCAGCGGCCTGCCGGCGTTCCTGGTCAGCGAGCCGGGGGTCAACTCCGGAATGATGATCGTGCAGTACGTCGCTGCCTCGCTATGCGCGGAAAACCGCCAACTGGCCCAGCCGGCGGTTGTGGATAACTTCGTCACCTCCGGCCTGCAGGAAGATCACCTGAGCCTCGGCACCAGCGCCGCGCTCAAGCTGCACCGGGCCCTGGAAAACTGCACGCAGATCCTCGCCATCGAGTACCTGCTGGCGGCCCAGGCCTTCGAATTTCTCAAGGAGCAGCGCTTTGGCGCCGGTACCCAACGCGCCTGGCAGTTGCTGCGCGAACAGGTCCCGGCCTACCAGCAGGATCGCTGGCTGGCGCCGGACATCGCCCGCGCGGCCGCGTTGCTCAAACAACCGCAGGGGCCCCGGCACGTGCTGCCGACCCTGCTGTGACCTCATACAAGGAGCCTGAATATGCAAGTCTTCAACCTGATTCCCGGCCAGGTCAGCCTCGCCGAACTGCGCGGCATCTATAAGACCCCGGCGCGCCTGAGCCTGGTCGCCAGCGCAGCGGCGCAGATCGACGCCAGTGTCGCCTGCGTCGAGCAGATCCTCGCCGAAGACCGCACCGCCTATGGCATCAACACCGGTTTCGGCCTGCTGGCCTCGACCCGCATCGCCAGCCACGACCTGGAAAACCTGCAGCGCTCGCTGGTGCTGTCCCACGCCGCCGGTATCGGCGCGCCGCTGGACGACGCCATGGTGCGGTTGATCATGGTGCTGAAGATCAACAGCCTGAGCCGGGGCTTCTCCGGCATTCGCCGCGTGGTCATCGATGCGCTGATCGCCCTGGTCAACGCCGAGGTTTATCCACACATTCCGTTGAAAGGCTCGGTGGGCGCATCCGGCGACCTGGCGCCGCTGGCGCATATGTCGCTGGTCCTGTTGGGCGAAGGCAAGGCGCGGCACAAGGGCGAATGGCTGTCGGCTGTCGACGCTCTGGCTGTGGCCGGTCTCAAGCCGCTGACTCTGGCGGCCAAGGAAGGACTGGCGTTGCTCAACGGCACCCAGGCCTCGACCGCCTACGCCCTGCGTGGCCTGTTCGAAGCCGAGGACCTGTTTGCCGCCGCCATCGCCTGTGGCGGCCTGACTGTCGAAGCCGTGCTCGGCTCACGCTCGCCGTTCGATGCCCGTATCCACGCCGCCCGCGGCCAGCGCGGGCAGATCGACGCGGCGGCCTGCTACCGTGACCTGCTTGCCGAGGGCAGCGAGGTGTCGGCCTCCCACGAGCATTGCGGCAAGGTCCAGGACCCGTACTCCCTGCGCTGCCAGCCACAGGTCATGGGCGCCTGCCTGACCCAGTTGCGCCAGGCTGCCGAGGTGCTGGTGGTCGAGGCCAACGCCGTGTCCGATAACCCGCTGGTATTCGCCGAGCAGGGCGACGTGATCTCCGGCGGCAACTTCCACGCCGAGCCGGTGGCCATGGCCGCCGACAACATGGCCCTGGCCATTGCCGAGATCGGTTCGCTGAGCGAGCGGCGCATCTCGCTGATGATGGACAAGCACATGTCGCAACTGCCGCCGTTCCTTGTGGAAAACGGCGGGGTCAACTCCGGCTTCATGATCGCCCAGGTCACCGCCGCCGCCCTGGCCAGCGAGAACAAGGCGCTGTCCCATCCGCACAGCGTCGACAGCCTGCCGACCTCGGCCAACCAGGAAGACCACGTGTCCATGGCCCCGGCTGCTGGCAAGCGCCTGTGGGAGATGGCCGAGAACACCCGCGGCATCCTCGCCATCGAATGGCTCGGCGCCTGCCAGGGCCTCGACCTGCGTACCGGCCTGAAGACCTCGGCCAAGCTGGAACAGGCACGCAAGACCCTGCGTGATCGCGTGCCGCATTACGACAAGGACCGCTTCTTCGCCCCGGATATCGAAATTGCCGTGGAGCTGCTGGCCGAGGGCCGGTTGACCGGCCTGCTGCCGGGCGGCGTGCTGCCGAGCCTGGGCTGACGGAGAGTGCCGATGAAAACCCTCTGGCAGCACTGCCATGTGGCGAGCATGGCCAACGGCAGCTACTCGATCATCGAGGATGCGGCGATCATCACCAGCGCCGGGCGGATCGACTGGATCGGCCCGCGCGGCTCGGTGCCGGATATCGCCGTCGAGCAGCGGGTCGACCTGGGCGGTGCCTGGGTCACCCCGGGGCTGATCGATTGCCACACCCACACAGTGTTCGGCGGTAACCGCAGCGGCGAGTTCGAGCAGCGCCTGCAGGGCGTCAGCTACGCCGAGATCGCCGCCCAGGGCGGCGGCATCGCCAGCACCGTGCGCGCTACCCGCGCGGCCAGCGAGGATGAGCTGTACGCCAGCGCCCTGCGCCGGGTACGGGCGCTGATGCGCGACGGCGTGACCACCCTGGAGATCAAGTCCGGCTACGGGCTGGACCTGGACAACGAGCGCAAGATGCTCAAGGTCGCCCGGCGTCTCGGTGAAACCCTGCCGCTCACCGTGCGCGCCACCTGCCTGGCGGCCCACGCGTTGCCGCCGGAATACAAGGAGCGCAGCGACGACTACATCACTCACATCTGCGAAGTGATGCTCCCGGCCCTGGCCGCCGAGGGTCTGGTGGATGCGGTGGATGCCTTCTGCGAGTACCTGGCGTTTTCCCCGGCGCAGGTCGAGCGGGTGTTCATCAAGGCCCGGGAACTGGGCCTGCCGGTCAAGCTGCATGCCGAGCAGTTGTCGTCCCTGGCCGGTTCCAGCTTGGCGGCGCGTTATCACGGATTGTCCGCCGACCACCTGGAGTTCATGACCGAGGACGACGCCATTGCCATGGCCGCCGCCGGCACCGTCGCCGTGCTGCTGCCTGGCGCCTTCTATTACCTGCGCGAGACGCAACTGCCGCCGATGGATGCCCTGCGCAAGCACGGGGTGAAGATCGCCATCGCCAGCGACCTTAACCCCGGCACCTCGCCGGCGCTGTCGTTGCGGCTGATGCTGAACATGGCTTGCACCCTGTTCCGCATGACCCCGGAAGAAGCCCTGGCCGGCGTCACCCTGCATGCCGCCACGGCCCTGGGCCTGGGCGATAGCCATGGTTCGCTGGAGGCGGGCAAGGTCGCCGACTTCGTCGCCTGGGACATCGAGCGACCGGCCGACCTGGCCTACTGGTTGGGTGGCGAGCTGGACAAACGCGTGGTGCGCCACGGCGTCGAACTGACTGATTGAGGCACGAAGATGGAAAAGGTTGTGAGTTTTCACCAGGGCCGGCTGCCGCTGCTGGTCAGCATGCCCCACGCCGGTCTGCAACTGACGCCCACGGTGCGCGATGGCCTGGTCCCGGCGGCGCGCAGCCTGCCGGATACCGACTGGCACATTCCCCGGCTGTATGACTTCGTCCGCGAGATGGGCGCCAGCGTGGTGGCGGCGGAGTATTCGCGCTTCGTCATCGACCTGAACCGGCCCGAGGATGACCAGCCTTTATATGCCGGCGCCACCACCGGGCTGTTCCCGGCGACGCTGTTCGATGGCGAACCGTTGTTCGAGGACGGCAAGGTGCCGTCGGCCGAAGAGCGGGCCGGTTATCTCGATGGCATCTGGCGGCCGTACCACGACGCCCTGCGCAACGAACTGGCGCGGCTCAAGGCGGAATTCGGCTACGCGCTGCTGTGGGATGCCCACTCGATCCGTTCCCATGTGCCGCACCTGTTCGACGGCAAGCTGCCGGACTTCAACCTGGGTACCTTCAATGGCGCCAGTTGCGATCCGGAGCTGGCCGAAAGGCTGAAAACGGTGTGCGCCAAGGCTGGAAATTACAGCCACGTGCTGAACGGGCGTTTCAAGGGCGGGCATATCACCCGGCATTACGGCGACCCGGCCAACGACATTCATGCGGTGCAGCTGGAGCTGGCACAGAGTACTTATATGGAGGAGGTGGAGCCGTTCACCTACCGGCCTGACCTGGCGGAGCCTACCCAGGTGGTGTTGCGGGGGATGCTGGAAGAGGTTCTGGCCTGGGCTCAGCGGCGATATCGCTGACGTCATCGCTGGCAACGCCAGCTCCCACAGGGTTTGCGGTGCACACGATACCTGTGGGAGCCGGCGTTGCCGGCGATAGGGCCATCAGCCTCACCCTCCAACTACCTGAAGAACACTTGACCCAACGGGGCATGCTCAAAGCGCAATTCGGGTTTATGATGCCCCACGGCAGAATAATTCCCACACGGAGTGCGTAATGCAGACCTTGTACCCACAGATCAAACCCTACGCCCGGCACGATCTGGCAGTCGAAGCACCGCATGTACTGTACGTCGATGAAAGTGGTTCCCCGGAAGGTCTGCCGGTGGTGTTCATCCACGGTGGCCCTGGCGCCGGTTGCGATGCCCAGAGCCGCTGCTATTTCGACCCCACCGTCTACCGCATCATCACCTTCGACCAGCGCGGCTGCGGCCGTTCCACCCCCCATGCCAGCCTGGAAAACAACACCACCTGGCACCTGGTCGAAGACCTCGAACGCATCCGCAAGCACCTCGGCATCGACAAGTGGGTGCTGTTCGGCGGCTCCTGGGGTTCGACCCTGGCCCTGGCCTACGCCCAGACCCATCCCGAGCGCGTCCATGGCCTGATCCTGCGCGGCATCTTCCTCTGCCGTCCGCAGGAGATCGAGTGGTTCTACCAGACCGGTGGCGCCAGCCGCCTGTTCCCTGATTACTGGCAGGACTACATCGCACCGATCCCGCCTGAGGAACGCGACAACCTGGTCCAGGCCTTCCACAAGCGCCTGACCGGCAACGACCAGATCGCCCAGATGCACGCGGCCAAGGCCTGGTCCACCTGGGAGGGCCGCACCGCGACCCTGCGCCCGAACCCGCTGGTGGTCGACCGCTTCTCCGAGCCGCAGCGCGCGCTGTCGATCGCCCGCATCGAATGCCACTACTTCGTCAACAACGCCTTCCTCGAAGACAACCAGCTGATCCGCGACATGCCGAAGATCGCCCACCTGCCGGCGGTGATCGTGCATGGCCGCTATGACGTGATCTGCCCGCTGGACAACGCCTGGGAACTGCACCAGGCCTGGCCGAACAGCGAACTCAAGGTGATTCGCGATGCTGGCCACGCAGCCTCGGAGCCGGGCATCACCGACGCCCTGGTGCGCGCCGCCGACCAGATGGCCCGACGCCTGCTCGATCTGCCTCTGGACGAAGCATGAAGGGGTTGCTGCAACGCGTGCGTGGCGCGCGCGTGGAAGTGGAGGGGGAAATCGTCGGATCCATCGACCAGGGCCTGATGGTGCTGGTCGCGGTGGAACCCGGCGACACCCCGGAACACGCCGACAAGCTCCTGCACAAATTGCTCAATTACCGGGTCTTCAGCGATCCACAGGGCAAGATGAACCTGTCGCTCAAGGACATCGACGGCGGCCTGCTGCTGGTGTCCCAGTTCACCCTGGCCGCCGACACCCGCAGCGGCCTGCGTCCGAGCTTCTCCACCGCTGCGCCGCCGGCCCTCGGCGCCGAATTGTTCGACTACCTGCTGGCCCAGGCGAGGCTCAAGCACGGGACTGTCGGCAGTGGTCGCTTCGGTGCCGACATGCAGGTTCACCTGGTCAATGATGGCCCGGTAACATTTATGTTACAAATATGAAGGCAAAAATCCCCCTGTTTGCAGGAAAACAAGGGGTTTCACAGCAAAAATAGTTCGCTGGCCCTGATGCGTTGTAACGCAGCCTGCTAGATAATCGCGCGCTACGTGGGCCGGCGTTCGACGGCCTGTTTCACTCTGACTCGAGAACTGTCCGGAACCGTTTGGGGAATCATTGCGCCCTTTCGGAGTCCGAACAGTGCTCGCCAACCCGGCATGTGTCGCTGGCCGTTGGTTCTTTAGATCTGTATTCGGCGAGGGTTGCTCGTGATTGTAAGTCCCTTTAATGCTTCAAGAATGCCTGCCAGCCGGCTGCGCAAGGCCCTGATCGCGGGTTCGGCACTGATGTGCCTGCTCGGCTCCGGCCAGCTCTGGGCGTTCAACCTTGACGACGTGGCGGCCAAGGCGAAGGACCTGGCCGGACAGAAATACGAAGCACCGAAAAGCAATCTGCCTGCCGTGTTCCGCGACATGAAGTTCGCCGACTACCAGAAGATCCGCTTCCGCGCTGAAAAAGCCGAGTGGGCCGGGGAGAAAACCCCGTTCGAGCTGTCCTTCTATCACCAGGGCATGCACTTCGACACACCGGTGAAAATCAACGAAGTCACCGCCACCACCGTCGAAGAGATCAAGTACGACCCGAGCCGCTTCGACTTCGGCGACCTGCAGTTCGACGCCAAGGCCACCGAAAAGCTCGGCTACGCCGGTTTCCGCGTCCTCTATCCGATCAACAAGGCGGACAAGCAGGACGAAATCATGACCCTGCTCGGCGCCAGCTACTTCCGCGTGGTCGGCAAGGGCCAGGTGTACGGCCTGTCGGCCCGTGGCCTGGCGATCGACACCGCGCTGCCGTCCGGCGAAGAGTTCCCGCGCTTCACCGAGTTCTGGGTCGAGCGCCCGAACGTCGGCGACAAGCACCTGGTGATCTACGCCCTGCTGGATTCGCCACGCTCCACCGGCGCCTACAAGCTGATCCTGCGTCCGGGTTCGGACACCATCGTCGACGTGCAGTCGAAAGTCTTCCTGCGTGACCACGTCAGCCGCCTGGGCATCGCCCCGCTGACCAGCATGTACCTGTTCGGCGCCAACCAGCCGTCCCGCGTGCCGAACTACCGTCCTTCGCTGCACGACTCCGAAGGCCTGTCGATCCACGCCGGCAACGGCGAATGGCTGTGGCGTCCGCTGAACAACCCGAAACACCTGGCCGTGAGCAACTTCAGCGTGGAAAACCCGCGCGGCTTCGGTCTGCTGCAGCGCAACCGCGCGTTCAGCTACTTCGAAGACCTGGATGACAACTACCAGAAGCGTCCAAGCACCTGGATCGAGCCGAAGGGCGACTGGGGCAAGGGCACCGTCGACCTGGTCGAGATCCCGACCGCCGACGAGACCAACGACAACATCGTGGCCTTCTGGAGCCCGGAGAAACTGCCGGAGCCAGGCACCTCGATCGACTACGAATACCGCCTGCACTGGACCATGGACGAAGACGCTTTCCACTCGCCTGAACTAGGCTGGGTCAAGCAGACCATGCGCTCCACCGGCGACGTCAAGCAATCCAACCTGATTCGCCAGCCTGACGGCAGCGTGGCCTTCCTGGTCGACTTCGAAGGCCCGGCGCTGGCCAAGCTGGCGGAAGACACCCCGGTACGCAGCCAGGTCAGCCTGGACGACAATGCCGAGCTGGTGGAAAACAACCTGCGCTACAACCCTGAAATCAAGGGCTGGCGCCTGACCCTGCGGATGAAGGTCAAGGATCCGGGCAAGGCCGTGGAAATGCGCGCTGCCCTGGTTCGCGATGTGCCGGTCGAGCCGGCCAAGCCTGAAAAGCAGGAAGAGCCGAAGAAACAGGAAAAACCTGCGAAGCATGACAAGGCCGCGGCAAAAACCGCGAAGGCCGAGCAACCTGCCGAGCAGCCTGCCGCCGAAGCGGCGCCCACCACCGAGGCCCCGGCCACCACCGAACAGGTGCTGACCGAGACCTGGAGCTATCAGTTGCCTGCCGATGAGTAACTCTTCAGCACGGCCGGAGTCGCTTGGCGAATATCTGGCCCACCTACCACTGAGCGACGAGCAGCGGGCGGAACTCGCCAGCTGCAACTCGTTCAGCGAGTTGCACCAGCGCCTGTCGGCGCAGCCAGCCACTGCCGATGCCGAGCCCACCCAGGGTTCGGTGGGCAGCCGGCTGAATCTGCTCACGGCTGCCGATATGGAAGAGGCCGAGATGCTCGGCCTCGACGCCCGCGGCCGGGTCTGCCTCAAGGCGACCCCGCCGATCCGTCGCACCCGGGTCGTTCCCGAACCATGGCGGACCAACATCCTGATTCGCGGCTGGCGCCGGCTGACCGGGCGCACCAACGCGCCGGCTCCGGAAAAACGCGAGCTGCCGGCCGCGCGCTGGCGCTGGGTCGGCTCGATGCGCCGCTATATCCTGCTGGCCCTGATGATCGGCCAGACCCTGGTCGCCGGTTGGTACATGAAAGGCATCCTGCCGTACCAGGGCTGGTCCTTCGTCGACCTCGAAGAGGTGATGCACCAACCGCTGCTGCAGACCGCTACCCAGGTCTGGCCGTATGCGCTGCAGACCACCATCCTGATCCTCTTCGGCATCCTTTTCTGCTGGGTCTCGGCAGGTTTCTGGACCGCCTTGATGGGCTTCCTCGAACTGCTCACCGGGCGCGACAAATACCGGATCTCCGGAAGCAGCGCCGGCAACGAGCCGATCGAGAAGGGCGCTCGCACCGCCCTGGTCATGCCGATCTGCAACGAAGACGTACCGCGGGTGTTCGCCGGCTTGCGCGCCACCTTCGAGTCGGTTGCCGCCACCGGTGACCTCGACCGCTTCGACTTCTTCGTCCTCAGCGACACCAACGACACCGACATCGCCGTCGCCGAGCAACAGGCCTGGCTGGACGTCTGCCGCGAAACCAACGGCTTCGGGCGGATCTTCTACCGTCGCCGCCGTCGCCGCGTGAAACGCAAGAGCGGCAACCTCGACGACTTCTGCCGTCGTTGGGGGGGGGACTACCGCTACATGGTGGTACTCGACGCCGACAGCGTGATGAGCGGCGAATGCCTCACCAGCCTGGTGCGCCTGATGGAAGCCAACCCGGATGCCGGGATCATCCAGACCGCGCCGAAGGCTTCGGGCATGGACACCCTGTATGCGCGCATGCAGCAGTTCGCCACCCGCGTCTACGGCCCGCTGTTCACCGCCGGCCTGCACTTCTGGCAGCTGGGCGAGTCGCACTACTGGGGTCACAACGCGATCATCCGCATGAAACCCTTCATCGAGCATTGCGCCCTGGCGCCGTTGCCGGGCAAGGGCGCCTTCGCCGGTGCGATCCTCTCCCACGACTTCGTCGAAGCCGCGCTGATGCGTCGTGCCGGCTGGGGCGTGTGGATCGCCTACGACCTGCCGGGCAGCTACGAAGAACTGCCGCCGAACCTGCTCGACGAGCTCAAGCGCGACCGTCGCTGGTGCCACGGCAACCTGATGAACTTCCGCCTGTTCCTGGTCAAGGGCATGCACCCGGTGCACCGCGCGGTGTTCCTCACCGGGGTGATGTCCTACCTGTCGGCGCCGTTGTGGTTCTTCTTCCTGGTGCTGTCGACGGCGTTGCTGGCGACCAACACCCTGATGGAGCCGCAGTACTTTCTCGAACCACGGCAGTTGTACCCGCTGTGGCCGCAGTGGCACCCGGAAAAAGCCATCGCGCTGTTCTCCACCACCATCGTGCTGCTGTTCCTGCCCAAGCTGCTCAGCGTCATCCTGATCTGGGCCAAGGGCGCGAAAGAGTACGGCGGCCGGATCAAGGTCACGATGTCGATGCTCCTGGAGATGCTGTTCTCCATGCTGCTGGCGCCGGTGCGGATGATCTTCCACACCCGTTTCGTCCTGGCCGCCTTCCTCGGCTGGGCCGCGACCTGGAACTCGCCGCAGCGTGACGACGACTCCACCCCGTGGAGCGAAGCGGTCCGTCGCCATGGCCCGCAGACCCTGCTGGGTGTGGCCTGGGCGCTGCTGGTGGCCTGGCTGAACCCGAGCTTCCTGTGGTGGCTGGTGCCGATCGTTGGTTCGCTGACCCTGTCGATCCCGGTGTCGGTGATCTCCAGCCGGGTCAACCTGGGCCTGCGCGCCAAGGACGAGAAGCTGTTCCTGATCCCCGAGGAGTACTCGACGCCGCAGGAACTGCTGTCTACCGACCAGTACACCCACGAGAACCGCTGGCACGCGCTGCGCGACGGCTTCGTCCGCGCGGTGGTCGATCCGAAGCAAAACGCCCTGGCCTGCGCCCTGGCCACTGCCCGCCACGGTATCGCCGAGCCGATCGAAGCGCTGCGTGCCGAGCGCATCGCCAAGGCCCTGGAGGTCGGCCCGTCCGGGCTGGACGGCAATACCCGCCTGGCACTGCTCAGCGATCCGGTGGCCCTGGCCCGTCTGCACGACCAGGTCTGGGCCGAGGAGAACTCGGCCTGGCTGCAGGTCTGGCGCAAGTCGATCGCCAACGATCCGCACTCGCCACTGCTGCCGCTGCATCCGGAGCCGGCACCCCAGCCGGCCCTGGCCAACGCCTGACCCGCAACGGGGCGACATTCGTCGCCCCGTTGTCATTTTCTGGTATCAATAAGTAACAAAGTCTTCACGGGCGCTAGGTCCCGTGCCGCTCATGCGTTAGCATCCCACCCCGACTATGGCGCGACGTCTGTAGGACTTTTCGCGCACACAATAAAATTCGTGGGTTCTCTTGTTTGGGGGAAGTGGTGATGTTCAAGAAGTCTCTGTCGATGCTGCTGGCCGGCGTCGCGGCCACCGTGGCGGTGTGCTCGGCCCAGGCCGGCGTGATCGATGACGCGGTCAAGCGCGGCACCCTGCGCGTGGGCATGGACCCGACCTACATGCCCTTCGAGATGACCAACAAGCGTGGCGAGATCATCGGCTTCGAAGTGGACATCCTCAAGGCCATGGCCAAGTCCATGGGCGTCAAGCTGGAGCTGGTCTCCACCGCCTACGACGGCATCATCCCGGCCCTGATGACCAACAAGTTCGACATGATCGGCAGCGGCATGACCCTGACCCAGGAACGCAACCTGAAGCTGAACTTCAGCGAGCCCTTCATCGTCGTTGGCCAGACCCTGCTGATCCGCAAGGAACTGGAGGGCAAGGTCAAGTCGTACAAGGACCTGAACAGCGCCGAATACCGCCTGACCTCCAAGCTGGGCACCACCGGCGAGATGATGGCCAAGAAAATGATCAGCAAGGCCCAGTACCACGGCTACGACAACGAGCAGGAAGGTGTGCTCGACGTGGTCAACGGCAAGGCCGATGCCTTCGTCTACGACGCCCCGTACAACGTCGTCGCCCTGACCAAGGTCGGTGCAGGCAAGCTGGTCTACCTGGACAAGCCGTTCACCTACGAGCCGCTGGCCTTCGGCCTGAAGAAAGGCGACTACGACAGCATCAACTTCATCAACAACTTCCTGCACCAGATCAAGCACGACGGCACCTACGATCGAATCCACGACAAGTGGTTCAAGAAGACCGACTGGCTGAAGGACATGGAATAAGGCCCAGGCGCCACGCCCAGGCTTGAAACCCGACGCGCAGGCTTGTCCTGCGCGTTCGCATTTACGGAACCCGCAACGTGATCAAACACAAGAAAGCCCAGTGGCCCTGGCACGGGCTGACCGCGCTGGTCCTGGTCGGACTGGCGCTGAGTCTGTATTTCGCCACCTCGATGATTTCCTACGAGTGGCGCTGGAACCGTGTGCCGCAGTACTTCGCCTACCAGGCCGAAGAAGCCCACCGCGCCGCTGGCTACGGCACCGTGCAGGAGATCGTGCGCAAGGGCGACACCGCCGTGGTGACCCTGCGTGATGAAGACGGCAACGACCAGGTGCTGGAAGTTGATCAGGCCAGCGTGCAGCTGTCCCAGGGCGACGACGTGGCCGAAGGCGATGTCATCGGCCTGACCCACCACTGGGCCGCCGGCCCGCTGGCCTGGGGCCTGTGGACCACCATCTGGATCTCCGTGGCCTCGGGTATCGCCGGCCTGGTGATCGGCCTGTTCGCCGGGCTGTGCCGGTTGTCCAGCAACCCGACCCTGCGCGACCTGTCCACCGTCTACGTCGAACTGGTGCGCGGCACGCCGCTGCTGGTGCAGATCTTCATCTTCTATTTCTTCATCGGTACCGTGCTCAACCTGTCCCGGGAGTTCGCCGGGGTGGCGGCGCTGGCGCTGTTCACCGGCGCCTACGTGGCCGAGATCGTCCGTGCCGGCGTGCAGTCCATCGCCAAGGGCCAGAACGAGGCGGCCCGCTCCCTGGGCCTGAACGCCTCGCAGTCGATGCGCCATGTGATCCTGCCGCAGGCCTTCAAGCGCGTGCTGCCGCCACTGGCCGGGCAGTTCATCAGCCTGGTCAAGGACACCTCGCTGGTCTCGGTGATCGCCATCACCGAGCTGACCAAGAGCGGCCGCGAAGCGATTACCACCTCGTTCTCCACCTTCGAGATCTGGTTCTGTGTCGCTGGCTTGTACCTGCTGATCAACCTGCCGCTGTCGCAAATCGCCAGCCGGCTCGAGCGGAGGCTTGCGCAAAGTGATTGAAGTCCGTGATCTGACCAAAGTCTTCGACACCCGCGGCATGGTGGTGCGGGCTGTGGATAACGTCACCACCCAGGTCGCCCGTGGCGAAGTGCTGGTGGTGCTCGGCCCGTCGGGCTCGGGCAAGTCGACCTTCCTGCGTTGCCTCAACGGCCTGGAATCCTTCGACTCCGGCAGCGTTGCCATCGACGGCCTGCAACTGGCTGACCCGAAGACCGACATCAACGCCTATCGCCGTGAAGTCGGCATGGTGTTCCAGCACTTCAACCTGTTCCCGCACATGACCGTGCTGGAAAACCTTTGCCTGGCGCAGAAGGTCGTGCGCAAGCGCGGCAAGGCCGAGCGCGAGGCCAAGGCCAAGGCGTTGCTGGAGAAGGTGGGGATCGGGCAGAAGGCCAACGAGTATCCGTCGCGGCTCTCCGGCGGTCAGCAACAGCGCGTGGCGATTGCCCGGGCGTTGGCGATGGAACCGAAGGTGATGCTGTTCGACGAACCGACCTCGGCGCTCGACCCGGAGATGGTCGGCGAGGTGCTGGATGTGATGAAGACCCTGGCCCAGGAAGGCATGACCATGGTCTGCGTCACCCACGAAATGGGCTTTGCCCGGGAAGTGGCGGATCGGGTGCTGTTCTTCGATCACGGCAAGTTGCTGGAAGACTCGCCGCCGGAGCAGTTCTTCACGGCGCCGAAGGACCTGCGGGCACAGGCTTTCCTGCGTCAGGTTCTTTAAGCTTCATTGATCTTCCAGGCCCTATCGCTGGCAAGCCAGCTCCCACAGTGACTGCATTGTGGGTGCTGGCTTGCCAGCGATGAGGCCCTCAAGGACAACCTGAAGCTACAGACGGAAGCGCGACACCAGCCCCTGCAAATGCGTCCCCAGCCGCGCCAGCTCAACACTGGACGCCGCCGTTTCCTCACTCGCCGACGCCGTCTGGTCCGACACATCCCGCACGTTCATCACGCTGCGGTTGATCTCTTCCGCCACCGCACTCTGCTGCTCTGCCGCTGCGGCAATCTGCTGGTTCATCGACTGGATCGACGACACGGTTTTGGTGATGGTCTCCAGCGACACCCCGGCACTGCGGGTCAGTTGCACGCTGTTGTCGGTCAGGCTGCGGCTGTTGTCCATCACCGCCGCCACCTGCTGGGTGCCGCTTTGCAGACCGGCGATCAGCTCTTCGATTTCCTCGGTGGACTGCTGGGTACGCTGGGCCAGGCTGCGCACTTCATCGGCGACCACGGCGAAGCCACGTCCGGCTTCACCGGCCCTGGCTGCTTCGATGGCGGCGTTGAGGGCCAGCAGGTTGGTCTGCTCGGCCACTGACTTGATCACGTCCAGCACGCTGCCGATCTTGTCGCTTTCGGCTTTGAGCCGGCCCATGGCCTCGCTGGAGTTGCCCACTTCCTTGGCCAGGCGTTCGATCTGGGCAATCGCCTCGGCGACCACGCGATCGCCTTCGCGGGCCTGGTTGTCGGCCATCTTCGCCGCTTCCGAGGCTTCCTCGGCGTTGCGCGCGACTTCGTGCACGGTGGCGGCCATTTCGTTCATGGCGGTGGCTACCTGGTCAGTCTCGACCTTCTGGTTGTTGACCCCGGCGCTGGTCTGCTCGGTCACCGCCGACAGCTCTTCGGCGGCGCTGGCAATCTGGGTGACACCATCGCCGATGCCGCCGATCAGCTCGCGCAGGCTGACGGTCATGCGCTGCATGCTGCGTTGCAACTGGCCCAGTTCGTCGCGGCGCTGGTCGATCAGATCGTGACTGAGGTCGCCACCGGCGATGCGGTCGACGGCGGTCAGGGTGTGGCGCAGCGGCACGACGATCTGCCGGGTGATGGCCCAGGCGGCGATGATGCCGAAGAGCAGGGCAAGCACGGTGGCCAGGCCGAGCATGGATTTGGCGTGTTGGGATTCGTTGTCGCGGATCTGCGTCTGCGATTGGGTCAGCTCCATGCTCAGGTCGAGCAGGCGGGTGCCCAGCTTGCCCATCTCGGCCAGGGACTTGTCGCTGGCTTCCTGAGCCGTGCCGACCTGGACCACGGCGCCGCGATAGGCGTTGAGTGCCTCGGCGGTGGCCGACAGGTTGCCGTGGTGTTCCGCCGGGACCTTGTCCGGCAGCGCCTTGATCAGGGCCAGGGCCTGGTCGATGGCAGTCAGCGCGGTGGCCTGGAATTCGTCCTTGCCGCTGTAGGTGTAGCCGCGGACCTGGAAGCGCGCCTGTTGCAGCAGCTTCGCCGTCTCTACCGCGTTGTTGAACACCACGATATCGCCGTTCTGCAGCAGCGCCTGCTGGACCTGGTCGAGCAGGGCAGCGGCCTTGTCGGCGCTGCTGCCGAGGATGGCGCGGGCGGCTTCGCGGGCGTCGGCGGCGCGCTTCATGTCGGCGAAGGCGCTTTCATAGGCGCGTACCGCCTGGCTCTGCTGGGTCAGACGCTGGCTGTCCTGGGGCTCGTCGATGCGCTTGCGCACCTTCTCCAGGGTCGTATCCAGCGAGGCCAGGGCCTTTTCCACCAGGGCGCTGGAGGCGGCATCGCGATTGTGTTCGTAGGTCTGCCGGGCGATGCGCAGGGTCTGGGTGGCCTGGTACACCTCGGAGATCTCGCCGAGCTTGTCACCCCGGCTGGTGACGCCGCCGAGACCCTGCCAGCCGGTGAAAGTGATGACCAGTGTCAGCAGCAGGACGATGCTGAAGCCGATCCCCAATTTACGGTTGACGCTCACGTTCCCCAGGTGCTGGGCCATCCAACGGTACATGCGGTAACTCCGGTTCTGTCAGGCGTGGCAGATATTTTTATGCTGTCTTCCTAAATCGGCCTGGCGCTACAAAACTGAAGATGACAAATGCGTCTAATCCGGGGCCAAAGAGGTAGCCAATAGTCTTATGGACGGTGTGGGAATTGGCTCAGAAAAGCCGGGCCAGCAGCGCTGTGACAGCGGTTTCCACGCGCAGGATGCGCTCGCCAAGCTGCACCGGGTTGAGTCCGGCCTTGCCCAGCAGATCGACTTCGTAGGGGATCCAGCCGCCTTCCGGACCGATGGCCAGGGTCACCGCTTCGTCGACGCCACGCGGGCAGGGTGGGTGGTTACCGGGGTGGCCGACCAGGCCGAGGGTGCCGGCGGCGATGGCGGGCAGGCGGTCTTCGACGAAGGGCTTGAAGCGCTTCTCGATGATGACTTCCGGCAGCACCGTATCGCGGGCCTGTTCCAGGCCGAGGATAAGGTTTTCGCGGATGTTGTCGGGGTCGAGGAAGGGGGTCTGCCAGAAGCTCTTTTCCACCCGGTAGCTGTTGACCAGCACCAGCTTCGCCACGCCCATGGTGGCGATGGTCTGGAACACCCGGCGGAGCATCTTCGGCCGTGGCAGGGCGAGGACCAGGGTCAGCGGCAGCTTGGCTGGCGGGGCCTGGTCGAAGCTCAGTGACAGCTCGGCCTCATGGCCTTCCAGACGTTCGACCCGGGCCTGGCCCATCAGACCGCCGAGGCGGCCGACGCGCAGGCTGTCACCTACCGCAACGCGGTGGATCTCCTGCATATGGGTGAAGCGGCGGTCGCTCAGGACCGCACGGTCGGCCGCGATGAAGTCGGCCTCCTCAAGCAGCAGCAGGTTCACGCCTGGGTCGCTGGCGGCTGGTCGTCAGGGGTGTCGTTGCCGCTGTCGTGTTCCTGGCTGCGCTTGCGCACCAGGCCGCCGAACAGCACGCCGATCTCGAACAGCATCCACATCGGCACCGCCAGCAGGGTCTGCGAGAAGATGTCCGGCGGGGTCAGGATCATGCCGACCACGAAGCAGCCGATGATCACGTACGGGCGGATCTTGCGCAGGTACTGCACGTCCACGACGCCGATCCACACCAGCAGCACCACGGCCACCGGAATCTCGAAGGCCACGCCGAAGGCGAAGAACAGGGTCATGACGAAGTCGAGGTAGCTGGCGATGTCGGTCATCATCGACACGCCCTCGGGGGTGGCACTGGCGAAGAAGCCGAAGATCAGCGGGAACACCAGGAAGTAGGCGAAGGCCATGCCGGCGTAGAACAGCAGGATGCTGGAGACCAGCAGGGGAATGGCCACGCGCTTTTCATGGCGGTACAGCCCCGGCGCGATGAAGCCCCAGATCTGGTAGAGGATGAACGGGATCGCCAGGAACAGCGAGACGATCATGGTCAGCTTGAACGGCGTGAGGAACGGCGAGGCCACGTCGGTGGCGATCATCGTCGCGTTGGCCGGCAGGTGCGCGCGCAGTGGCGCCGAGACCAGGGTGTAGATCTGCTGGGCGAAGGAGAACAGCCCGGCGAAGATCAGGAAGACCGCCGCCACGCAGCGCAGCAGGCGGGTCCGCAGTTCGGTGAGGTGCGACACCAGCGGCATCGGCTGGTCGTGTTCCGGAATCTCGCTCATGGGGCTCGCGGCGGTTGGTTCGGTTCGGTGGGCGGCGGCGTGACCGGTGCGGCGTCAGGCGCGGCGGGCGGCACTGGCGTGGTTTGTGCCACAGGTGCGGGCTCGACGATCGGCTGGCTGCCTGGCGTGGTGGCCGGGTCCGGGGTCACGCTCTGCGGATTGAGGATGCGCCGGGCTTCCTGCTCCATCGAGAGAATGTGCTCGTTGTGCAGTTGCCGACGAATCTCGTCGGCGCCGATCTCGCGTTCGACTTCCTGCTTGATGGAATTGAAGCTGCGCTTGAGCCGGCCGATCCACAGGCCGGCGGTGCGGGCCGCGCCGGGCAGGCGCTCGGGACCGAGCACCACCAGGGCGACCAGGCCGACGAGCAGCAACTCGCTGAAGCTGATGCCGAACATGGGATCACTCTTTCCTTGCAGGTTCCTGGACCTTCTGGACCTCGCCGTCATAGGTGTGCGGCTGGTTCAGCGGGGCGGACTGCGGTGGGACCGGCTGGGACGGTTGCGCGGTGGGAGCGGTTGGCTCCGCCGGTTTTTCGTCTTCGTTCATGGCCTTCTTGAAGCCCTTGATGGACTCGCCCAGGTCGCTGCCGAAGTTCTTCAGCTTCTTGGTGCCGAACACCAGTACCACGACGACCAGCAGGACGATCCAGTGTTTCCAGTCAAAAATACCCATGGTGCAATTCCTCGAATGAATTCAGTTACGCCGATGGCTGGCGGGCGGCCTTTTCGTCGTGGCCCGAAAGTCCGAAGCGGCGCTCCAGCTCGTCCAGCACCGCTTGTGGGTGCTGGCCCAGGGCTGAAAGCATGACCAGGCTATGGAACCACAGGTCGGCGGTTTCATAGATGACATCGCTGCAGTCGCCGCTGACGGCGGCGTCCTTGGCGGCAATGATGGTTTCGACCGACTCCTCGCCGACCTTCTCCAGGATCTTGTTCAGGCCCTTGTGATACAGGCTTGCCACGTAGGAGCTGTCGGGGGCCGCGCCCTTGCGGGCTTCCAGTACTTCGGCCAGGCGGCCCAGGGTGTCGCTCATGTTCAGTGTCCTGCGTTGTAGATGGCGTTCGGGTCCTTCAGGACCGGGTCGACGATCTTCCACTGGCCGTCTTCGAAGACGCGGTAGAAGCAGCTTTCGCGGCCGGTATGGCAGGCGATGTGGCCCAGTTGCTCGACCATCAGGATGATCACGTCGGCGTCGCAGTCCAGGCGCAGCTCGTGCAGTTTCTGCACGTGGCCGGACTCCTCGCCCTTGCGCCACAGTTTGCCACGGGAGCGCGACCAGTAGATGGCGCGCTGCTCGGCGGCGGTCAGGGCCAGGGACTCACGGTTCATCCAGGCCATCATCAGCACGCGCCCGGTCTTGTGGTCCTGGGCGATGGCCGGTACCAGGCCGTTGCTGTCCCACTTGATCTCGTCCAGCCAGTCTTTCATGTTCGACTCCCAAATCAGGCCACGGCCCCGCGCCGATGCCGGCGGCTAGTGTGCCAGTCGGTGGCGCGGCTGGCTATCGGCGAACCACCAGATAAAGGCCGGCGGCCAGCATCAGCCAGGCGGGCCAGGCGCTGGTGGCGGCGATCTGTTCGGCACCGGTGGCAAGCACCGCGCCACCGCCCAGCAGGGCCGCGCCAAGCAGACGCAGAGCCCAGTGGTCCTGCTGCTTCCACGGCGCTGGCGGGTCGTTGAGGTGCGGCTGCGACATGCGTTCGAGCAGGTCGCGGGTCATGTTGGCCAGGTGCGGGACTTGTTCTACCTGGCTGTGCAGGTTCTGCAGCAGGGTCTTGGGGCTGACCCGGTCGCGCATCCAGCGTTCGAGGAACGGCTGAGCTGTGCTCCACAGGTCCAGGTCCGGATACAGCTGGCGGCCCAGGCCTTCGATGTTCAGCAGGGTCTTCTGCAACAGCACCAGTTGCGGCTGGACTTCCATGTTGAAGCGCCGCGCGGTCTGGAACAGGCGCATCAGCACCTGGCCGAAGGAGATGTCCTTGAGCGGTTTCTCGAATATCGGCTCGCACACGGTGCGGATCGCCGCTTCGAATTCGTTGAGCTTGGTCTGCGCCGGCACCCAGCCGGAATCGATGTGCAACTGCGCCACGCGACGGTAATCGCGCTTGAAGAAGGCGAACAGGTTGCGCGCCAGGTAGTCCTGGTCTTCCGGGGTCAGGCTGCCGACGATGCCGCAGTCGATGGCGATGTACTGCGGGCTCCACGGCTTGACCGTGCTGACGAAGATGTTGCCGGGGTGCATGTCGGCGTGGAAGAAGCTGTCGCGGAACACCTGGGTGAAGAAGATCTCCACGCCGCGCTCGGCCAGCATCTTCATGTCGGTGCGCTGATCGGCGAGGGTTTCCAGGTCGGTGACCTGGATGCCGTAGATGCGCTCCATCACCAGTACCTTGGGCCGGCACCAGTCCCAGTAGACCTGGGGCACGTACATCATGTCCGAGCCTTCGAAGTTGCGCCGCAGCTGGCTGGCGTTGGCCGCCTCGCGGAGCAGGTCGAGCTCGTCGTAGATGGTTTTCTCGTAGTCGCTGACCACGTCCACCGGGTGCAGCAGGCGGGCATCGGCGGACACTCGCTCGGCGCCGCGGGCAATGAGGAACAGCCAGGCCAGGTCCTGGGCGATCACCGGCTTGAGGCCTGGGCGCACCACCTTGACCACCACTTCCTCGCCGCTCTTCAGGCGTGCGGCATGCACCTGGGCCACCGAGGCCGAGGCCAGTGGCTCGACGTCGAAGCGCGAGAAGATCTCGCCGACCTTGGCACCGAGCTGCTCCTCGATCAGGGCCACGGCCTTTTGTGGATCAAAAGGTGGCACGCGGTCCTGCAGCAGCATCAGCTCGTCGGCGATGTCCGCCGGCAGCAGGTCGCGGCGGGTGGAGAGCAACTGGCCGAACTTGATGAAGATCGGCCCGAGGTCCTGCAGAGCCAGGCGCAGGCGCGCGCCACGGCTGAGGTCGAGCTTTTTCCGGGGCAGCCAGCGCCACGGCATGAGCAGCCGCAACGAAGCCAGCCACCAGGGCAGGGGCAGGTCGAACAGCAGGTCATCGAGACGGTAGCGGATCACGACGCGCTGGATGCGCAACAGACGGCGGACGGCGAGCAGCTTCATGCGTTATCGCTGGATTCAAGGGATCGGGCAAGGCGCTCGATGCGCGCCTCGAGGCGTTCAATGTCGAGCTTGAGGGTGTCGAGTTCGCCGAAGCGGGCTTCGGCTTCGCGCAGGCCCACCAGGGTCCGCGACTCTTCGGCCAGGTACTCGGAGGCGGTGCGGCCCAGGCTGGACAGGCTCTGCCGGGTCCAGTTGGCGCGGCTGCGCAGGTGGCTGCCGAGCAGTTGCGTGGCTACCGGGCCGAGCCAGCGGGAGACTTCGTACTCCCAGTCCAGCTCCAGGTCCTGGAGCACGCCGAACAGGTCGAGCAGCACCGTGCTGTCGCCATCCAGCTCGACCTGCGGGCTGTGCAGCACGGCGGTCTTGTCCTGGCTGAGGGTCAGTTGCACCAGGCTGCTGGCTGGGGCGCGCAGGGTGCAGTCGGGAGCATTGGCCCACTGGCTGGCCAACAGCAGGCCTTCGTCGCTGGGCAGGATGAACAGTTGCAGGGCCGGCTGGCGGCAGTCGATGGCAATCACCTTGCCATCGAGCGGGGCCAGGCGCGGCAGCGCGGTGCTGTCCAGGCGCAGGACACGGTTGAGGCCGTGCTCGACGCTGGCGAGAAGGCCGGCCAGGAGCATCAGGGTTTGATACCGCGGTGCAGGGCGACGATGCCGTTGGTCATGTTGTGGTAGGTGACGCGGTCGAAGCCGGCGTCGACCATCATGGCCTTGAGGGTTTCCTGGTCGGGGTGCATGCGGATCGATTCGGCCAGGTAGCGATAGCTTTCCGAGTCGTTGGTGATCAGCTTGCCGGCCAGTGGCATGAAGGCGAAGGAGTACGCGTCGTAGACCTTGGACATCAGCTTGCTGGTCGGCTTGGAGAACTCCAGCACCAGCAGGCGGCCACCGGGCTTGAGCACGCGCAGCATGGAGCGCAGGGCTTCGTCCTTGTGGGTGACGTTGCGCAGGCCGAAGGCGATGGTCACGCAGTCGAAATGGTTGTCCGGGAACGGCAGCTTTTCCGCGTCGGCCTGGACGAACTCGACGTTGCCGGCCACGCCCAGGTCGAGCAGGCGGTCACGGCCGACCTTGAGCATCGAGGCGTTGATATCGGCGAGCACGACCTGGCCGGTAGGGCCGACCAGGTGGGAGAACTTGCGGGTCAGGTCGCCGGTACCGCCGGCGATGTCCAGCACCCGGTTGCCGCTGCGCACACCGGACAGTTCGATGGCAAAGCGTTTCCACAGGCGGTGCATGCCGCCGGAAAGCACGTCGTTCATCAGGTCGTATTTGGCGGCGACCGAGTGGAAGACCTCGGCGACCTTGTCGGCCTTCTGGCTTTCCGGGACGCTCTTGTAGCCGAAATGAGTGGTGGGTTCGGCGTTATCGCCTTTGCGCTGCTCGTTCATATCGCTTCACCGGGAAAAATTACTCGCCATTCTAGGGCGTGCGGCTGCATTTGTCTTTGGCGGGGTTGTCGCGGCTGGAGGCGGGGGCATAATGCGCGAGTATGCCCTTGCAGCCAGGACCTCATGAATGACCCAGATCAGCGTTGAACGTAAACACAGCCTCGGCCGCGACGCCGCCCGGCAGAAGGCCGAAGCTCTGGTCGACAAGCTCTCCCGTGAGTACGACCTGAAGGCCGAATGGAAGGGCGACCGCGTCGAGGTCAAGCGCAGCGGTGCCAACGGCAGCGTCGAGATCGGCGACGACGTGATCCGCGTCGAGCTGAAGCTGGGCATGATGCTGTCGATGATGGGCGGCACCATCAAGAGCGAGATCGAGCGGGCGCTGGACAAGGCACTGGCCTGAATTGCGCGTGGCGGGGTGTGCAATGCGCCCCGCCTTTAGGGTGCCGATTCTAATTTTTCTCCGTAGCTTGGCCTGCAATCCCCAATCCCGTGGGTAAGTTCTTCCATTCCTTCAATTGAGTGTGAGGTGCAGAACATGGCCAAAGCGATTCTCAAGAAAAAAGACGACGTCCAGAACAGCCTGGGTGAAGTGCGTGGCTACGCGCGCAAGATCTGGCTGGCGGGTCTGGGCGCCTACACCCGGGTCGGCCAGGAAAGCGCCGACTACGTAAAGGACCTGATCAAGGCCGGCGAAGCCGTCGAGAAGCGCGGCAAAAAACGCATCGATCGCGAAGTCGACGCGGCCAACAACGAGATCGATTCGGCCAAGGCTGAACTGCGCAGCGTCAAGGGCAAGGTCGAAGTTCAACTGGATAAAATCGAAAAGGCTTTCGACACACGGGTCGCCAGCGCCTTGAATCGCATCGGCATTCCGTCTAAACATGACGTGGAGACACTTTCCGCCAAGCTCGATGAGCTGACGGCGTTGCTCGAACGTGTCGCGGGCAAACAATAAGGAGAGCGGGATGGCTGGCAAGAAGACGACTGAGAAAGAAGGCAGCTCCTGGATCGGCGGGATCGAGAAGTACTCCCGCAAGATCTGGCTGGCAGGCCTGGGTATCTACTCGAAGATCGACCAGGACGGCCCCAAGCTGTTCGATACCCTGGTCAAGGACGGCGAGAAAGCCGAGAAGCAGGCGAAGAAAACCGTCGATACCGCGAAAGACACCGCAAAGGATGGCGCCAAGGCTGCCACCTCGCGGGTCACCGATGTGAAGGATCGCGCGCTGGGCAAATGGAGTGAACTGGAGGAAGCGTTCGACAAGCGTCTGAACAGCGCCATCTCGCGCCTCGGTGTACCGAGCCGCAACGAGGTCAAGGCACTGCACAGCCAGGTCGACAAGCTGACCAAGCAGATCGAGAAACTCACTGGTCAGTCGGTCACGCCGATTTCGGCGAAATCCGCTGCGGCCAAGACCACCGCTGCCAAGCCGTTGGCCAAGGCTGCGCCGAAACCTGCGGCGAAAACCGCAGCGGCCAAGCCTGCAGCCAAGACTGCGGCAGCCAAGCCGGTTGCTGCAAAACCTGCGGCGGCCAAGCCGGCTGCGGCCAAGCCAGCAGCCAAACCGGCTGCAGCGAAAACCGCTGCCGCGAAGCCGGCCGCCAAACCTGCGGCGAAACCCGCAGCCAAGCCGGCGGCCGCCAAGCCTGCCGCGCCGAAGAAGCCTGTCGTGAAGAAAGCGGCAGCGCCGAAGCCTGCGGCTGCCAAGCCGGCAGCACCGACCGCCAGCGCCGCACCTGCACCGAGTGCTGCCCCGGCAGCCAGCAGCGCCCCGGCGCCATCGGCACCGGCAACGCCGACCAGCCAGACCTGATCACAGGCGGCTGCTCCAAACAAAACGCCCGGCTCAGTGCCGGGCGTTTTGTTTTGTCCTCTCGGGCCTCATCGCTGGCAAGCCAGCTCCCACAGTTACCGGGTGCCGCTCCAAACCTGTGGGAGCTGGCTTGCCAGCGATGAGGCCATCAGCCCTCCAGATACCTCAAGGCCAGTTGCTCCGCCGCATGTCGCGACGGCGCTTCCAGATGCGGTGCCACCAGCATCATCACCTGGTACACCACCACGCCCACCTCGGCTTCCTTGGCCAGCACCCGCTGGTAATCCAGGGAAAACAGCAAGGTCAGGGTGATCTGCTCCACCAGTTGCCCCAGCGCACGAGTATCGCTGACCACTTGCCCTTGCGCCTTGAGATTGGCCAGCAGGGTAGCCAGTGTGCGCTTGAGCGCATTGAGCAGGTTGCGCATCCCGCGCGCCAGTTTGGGCAGGCGTCCGGTCAGGTTCGACAGGTCCTGGAAGAGAAACCGGTACTGCGCCATACGCTCGACGATCAGGTGCAGGAACAGCCAGTAATCCTCGGCATCCAGGCGCACCTCCAGCGGCGGGTCGAGCAGCGGCGTCAGTTCTTCCTCGAAACGCTCGAACAGCCCCAGCACCAGCGGCTCCTTGCCATGGAAGTGGTAGTACAGGTTGCCCGGGCTGATCCCCAGTTCATTGGCGATTTCCAGGGTCGAGACATTCGGTTCGCCCTGCTCGTTGAACAGCAGCAGGGCGCATTCCAGGATGCGGTCGCGGGTCTTCATCCAATCCTCTGATCAGCGCACCAGCACGTACTGGCCGGGTGCGGGGTCCATGGCCGGGTAGCTGGCGCTGCCCAGGGTGGTGCCGGTCTCGCGCAGCGCGCCGGAACGCCCCTGGATCCACTCCAGCCACAGCGGCCACCAGCTGCCGTCGGCCTTTTCGGCGTCGTAGTACCAGGCTCGCGGGTCGCCGCTCAGCTTGGGGTTGAGCACATAGTGCGCCTTGGGGTTGCCCGGCGGGTTGATGATGCTCTGCACATGGCCGCTGTTGGACAGCACGAAGCGCCGCTCGCCACCCAGTAGCAGGGCCGAGCGGTACACCGCGTCCCACGGGGTGATGTGGTCGTTGTGGCCGGCAACGTGGAAGCTGTCGACGGTGATCTTGCCCAGGTCGATCGGCGTGCCGCAGACCTCCAGCCCGGCCGGGTGAGCCAGCGGGTTGTACTTGAAGAAGTCCAGCAGGTCGCCATGGAAGGCGGCGGGCAGGCGCGTGGTGTCGTTGTTCCAGTAGAGGATGTCGAACGGCGGCGGCGACTTGCCGAGCAGGTAGTTGTTGACGAAGTAGTTCCACACCAGGTCGTTGGGGCGCATCCAGGCGAACACCCGGCTCATCTCGCCGCCGTCCAGCACGCCCTGCTGGTAGGAGCGGCGCTTGGCCGCCTCGAGGGTCTGCTCGTCGGCGAACAGGCTGGCAGCACTCTCCATCTGGCTGTCGAGCAGGCTGACCAGGTAGGTCGCGCTGTGCACCCGGCGCAACTGTCGCTTGGCCTGCAGGTGGCCCTGCAAGGCGGCCATGGTCAGGCCGCCGGCGCAGGCGCCCATCAGGTTGACGTCGCGGCTGCCGGTGATGGCGCGGCAGACGTTCATGGCCTCTTCCAGGGCCGCCACGTAGCTCGACAGTCCCCACTCACGATGACGCGGGTCCGGATTGCGCCAGCTGATCATGAACACCTGGAGGTTGTTCTTCAGCATGTACTGCACGTAGCTGTTGCCCGGGTTGAGATCGAACACATAGAACTTGTTGATCTGCGGCGGCACGATCAGCAGCGGCCGGGCGTACTGCTTTTCGCTCATCGACTTGTACTGGATCAGCTCCAGCAGCTCGTTGCGAAACACCACCGCGCCGGGGGTGGTGGCAAGGTTGCGGCCGACCTCGAAGGCGTCCTTGGCCACCTGGCGCGGCATGCCGTTGTTGTGGCGCAGGTCGTCGAGCAGGTGGCCGAGGCCGCGTACCAGACTCAGGCCGCCGGAGTTGAAGACTTCCTTGACCGCTGCCGGGTTGAGCAGGGTGTTGGTGGGCGAGACCGCGTCGTTGAGCAGGGTGAAGAGAAAATGGGCGCGGGCGCGGTCGTCCTCGGCCAGGGTGCTTTCATCGATCCACTGACGGGTCTGCTTCTGCCAGGCCAGGTAGGCTTGCAGGCTGCGTCGGTAGAACGGATTGAGGCTCCAGGCCGGATCGTTGAAGCGGCTGTCCCGCGAGCTGGGCTGGTGCAGGGTGTCGCCGAGCAACACGCGGCCCAGTTGTCCGCCCAGCTCGAGCATGTGCCGCGCGGTGTAGAACGGGTGTCGCAGCCCGTGGCGGCCGACGTTGCGCAGGGTCGAGATCAGGTCGCGCCCGCGCAGACCGGTGATCGCGCTTTGCACATTGATGTAGGTGGCGGGGGTAGGCACCACCGCCTTCGCGGGTTTGTCTTTCATCGGGCAACACTCCGTCGTCGAGCCATCGACAAACTGAACCAGGGCAATGAGCGACTCCACCTCGACCAATGCGCCCCCATGCTTCGGCGCTCCTGCCGGACGTGCGGGCGATGAGGTGCGGTTCAGGCGCTCGGGGCGGGCCGAGGGTGCATGACGGCGCGTTGGCGCTCCTGCTGGAGGAACTTCATGATGATCGGCGCCACGGCCTCGGCACGGGTAATCAGAAACAAATGTCCATCGTCGATTATGTGTAGCTGGGCATTGGGGATTCGCCAAGCGAGAAAGCGCATATTGATCAGCGGGATCAACGGATCGTCGTCGCCGGCCAGCACCAGGGTCGGCTGCTGGATCTTGTGCAGCCAGTGGGCGCTGGTCCAGCCGAGGCCGGCGAACAGCTGCCAGTAGTAGCCGAGCTTGCCCCCGGAACGCACCTTGGAGGCGTGGGACAGCGCCAGGTCCGGGTCGCGACGGAAGGCGCCGCCGTAGATCAGCGGGGCGATGCGGATCACATGGGAGGGCTGCACGTAGCGCCGTGGGCTGGCCATCATCCACAGCACCTTGGGCTTGCCCGGCACCATCACCGCACCGGCGGCGGTGGCGGCCAGCACCAGCTTCTTGCAGCGCTCGGGATAATCGTGGGCGAACTGCTGGGCCAGGGCGCCGCCCCAGGACACGCCGATGGCGTTGACCTGGCCGTAGTCGAGGTAATCGAGCATGCGCGCGGCCAGCTTGGCCAGCCCGGGGAAGCGGTAGGGATGCTTGGGCGTCGACGAGCCGCCGACCCCCGGCACATCGAAGGCGATGACTTCCAGGTCCGGATCCAGCGCCTGGATGAACGGAAAGACCAGCTCAAGGTTGGCGCCGATGCCATTGAAGATCAGCAGCGGCGTCAAGTGCGGCTTGCCGGGGCGAACCGCGGTACGGATGGTCTGGCCATCCAGGTCGACGGTTCGGAAAACGTACGGTTGCGGCATGCGCGGACCCTGTTGGCTAATGGCGCGCCGCCGGTATCAGGCCGGCGGCGCGGCGGTTTCAACGCTCGTGGACGTAAGTGCCCGGCGACGCCTCGCCTGCCGGGTAGGCCTTGTTGCCGAGCACGGTCGGCGCCGGTTTCAGTTCGCCGGAACGCTCGCTCAGCCAGTTCTGCCAGTACAGCCACCAGGAATCGGTGTGCTTGTTGGAGTTCTCCTGCCAGTCGTTGGCGTCGGCCGGCATTTCCGTGCTGGTCATGTAGCGCGCCTTGGGGTTGCCCGGCGGGTTGAGGATGCTCTGGATGTGACCACTGTTGGACAGCAGGAACTCGACATTGCCGCCGAACAGCTGCGCCGACTTGTAGCAGGACTGCCACGGGGTAATGTGGTCGGCGGTGCCGGCGACGCAGAAGATGTCGGTGGTGACCTGCTTCAGGTCGATCGGCGTACCGCACACTTCCAGGGCATTGGGCCGGGTCAGCGGATTGTTCTTGAACATCTCGATCAGGTCGCCGTGGAAGGCGGCGGGCAGGCGCGTGGTGTCGTTGTTCCAGAACAGGATGTCGAACACCGGCGGCTCGTTGCCCAGCAGGTAGTTGTTGACCCAGTAGTTCCAGATCAGGTCGTTGGGGCGCATCCAGGCGAACACCTTGGCCATGTCGCGGCCCTCCAGGACCCCGGCCTGGTAGGAGTGGCGCTTGGCCGCTTCGAGGGTCTGCTCGTCGACGAACAGCGCCACCTGGGTATCGACGGTGGTGTCGAGCACGCTGACCAGCAGGGTCATGGCATTGACCTTGCGCTCGCCCAGCGCCGCGTAGTGGCCGACCAGGGCGGTGCAGGTGATGCCGCCGGAGCAGGCGCCGAGCATGTTCAGGTCGTCGCTGCCGGTGATCTCCAGGACCACGTCGACCGCTTCCTTGAGCGCATCGATGTAGGTCGACAGGCCCCACTCGCGCTGGGCCTTGGTCGGGTTGCGCCAACTGACGATGAAGGTCTGTACGGTGGAGCGCAGGCAGAAGCGCGCCAGGCTCTTTTCCGGGCTGAGGTCGAAGACGTAGAACTTGTTGATCTGCGGCGGCACCACCAGCAGCGGACGTTCATGGACCTGCTCGGTGATCGGGCCGTACTGGATCAGCTCCAGCACATCGTTGCGGTACACCACCGCGCCTTCGCTGGTGCCGAGGTTCTTGCCGACCTCGAAGGCTTCCATGTTCACCTGGCTGGGCATGCCGCCGTTGTTGACCATGTCCTTGGCCAGGTTGGACAGGCCGTCGAGCAGGCTCTTGCCGCCGGTCTCGAAGAAGCGCTTGACCGCCGCCGGGTTGGCCATGGTGTTGGTCGGCGCCATGGCCTCGGTCATCAGGTTGATGACGAAGTGGGCGCGGCTGATGTCGGTGGGCGTCATGTTGCTGTCGCCGACCCAGTCGTGCAGCTCCTTGCGCCAGGCCAGGTAGGTCTGCAGGTAGCGGCGATAAAGAGGGTTCTGGCTCCAGGCCGGGTCGTTGAAGCGACGGTCGTCGCTCTCCGGTTGCAGGCTGGATTTGCCGAAGATCACGTCCTTGAGCTCCATGCCGAAGTGCGCGACGTGCTTGGCACTGTGCAGCGGTTGCCGGATGGCCTGGCGCAGCACCATGCGGGCAGAAGTCAGCAAATCCTTGCGGCGCAAGCCTATGACCGGGTTCAGACCCAGGGTGTTTTCCGAGGCTTGGCGCTGCAGGTCATCGTTACTCTTGTTGCTCATCTACGACGCTCCGTTGTCCTGAGACGAGTACCGGACAGGGTGCTGGCATCGACCAGACCAGGCCCGCTACTGCTGCTCGGGTGACCAGTGATAACGAGTTGCGATCCTGCGGCCGGCAGCGAGCAGCGGTGAGCGTTGCGGGTATTTCCGCGGGTGAAGACAACCCTGCTTTCGCTCGCGTTCTCGATGTGCCGGCCCGTTCCCCATCTTCATGTCGAAGGATGCAGAGAACCTGCCAGATCCATTGGTTACCCGACTTTCCATCAATGCGCAAGCCGACCAGTCGTTGGCCGGTGCCGCAGGCATTCAAGCAGATCGAGTTAGAAAATGCGCTCTAAAACAGGAGAGTGCCGGACTAGAGCATCAGCTTGATGACAGACTCGGACGGGTCGCGGGATTTGCCGGCAGCGGCGAGATCCTTGAGATATTCAGCCCACAGATCGTCCTGGCGCAGGCACAGCTGTTCGAGGTAATCCCAGGTGAACAGGCCGCTGTCATGGCCGTCGTCGAAGGTCAGTTTCAGTGCGTACTGGCCGGCGGGTTCGATCTTGTCGAGGCCGACGTTGATCTTGCCAAATTGCAGGATGGGATTGCCGTGGCCCTGGACCTCGGCGGAGGGAGAATGCACCCGCAGGAATTCGGCGGGCAGGTTGTAGACCTCGTCGGGACCGTAGGTCAGGGTCAGGGTCTTCGAGGCTTTGTGCAGGTTGATTGCGGTGGGCAGGCGGGACATGTCGGGCTCCTTGGCTACAGGCCGCACGCTACAAGCTGGACATCGCCGACGTCCAGCCTGCAGCGCGTTGCGGCTTACAGAATGTAGCGCGACAGGTCTTCGTTCTGTGCCAGTTCACCGAGGTGGCTGTTCACGTACTCGGCGTCGATGCGGATCGGCGCTTCGCTGTGGGCGGCAGCCAGGTCGCCGGCGCTGAACGATACTTCTTCGAGCAGACGTTCGAGCAGGGTGTGCAGGCGACGGGCACCGATGTTCTCGGTCTTCTCGTTGACCTGCCAGGCGATCTCGGCCAGGCGCTTGATGCCTTCTGGCGCGAACTCGATGTGCAGCCCTTCGGTCTTCAGCAGCTCGCTGTATTGCAGGGTCAGGGAGGCGTGCGGCTCGCTGAGGATGCGCTCGAAGTCTTCCGGGCTCAGGGCCTTGAGTTCGACGCGGATCGGCAGGCGGCCTTGCAGCTCGGGGACCAGGTCGCTCGGCTTGCTCAGGTGGAACGCGCCGGAGGCGATGAACAGGATGTGGTCGGTCTTGACCATGCCCAGCTTGGTGTTGACCGTGCAGCCTTCGATCAGCGGCAGCAGGTCGCGTTGCACGCCCTCACGGGACACATCGGCGCCGCCGACGTTGCCGCGCTTGGCCACCTTGTCGATCTCGTCGATGAACACGATGCCGTGCTGCTCGACCGCTTCCAGGGCCTTGCCCTTGAGTTCTTCCTCGTTGACCAGGCGTCCGGCTTCTTCGTCACGCACCAGCTTGAGCGCTTCCTTGACCTTGAGCTTGCGGCTCTTGCGCTTGCCCTTGCCCATGTTGGCGAACAGGCTTTGCAACTGGTTGGTCATCTCTTCCATGCCCGGTGGCGCGGAAATGTCGACGCCCATGGCCTCGGCCACTTCGATCTCGATTTCCTTGTCGTCCAGCTGGCCTTCGCGCAGGCGCTTGCGGAACAGCTGGCGGGTGTTGGAGTCGGCGGTCGGCGCGGCGTCTTCGTTGAAGCCGGCGCGGGCCGGTGGCAGCAGGGCGTCGAGGATGCGGTCCTCGGCGGCGTCTTCGGCGCGGTGGCGCACGCGGACCATTTCCTGCTCGCGGAGCATCTTGATCGCGGCGTCGGCCAGGTCTCGGATGATCGATTCGACGTCGCGACCGACGTAGCCCACCTCGGTGAACTTGGTCGCTTCGACCTTGATGAACGGCGCGTTGGCCAGCTTGGCCAGGCGGCGGGCGATTTCGGTCTTGCCGACGCCGGTAGGGCCGATCATCAGGATGTTCTTCGGCGTCACCTCGGCGCGCAGCTCGGCGGGGAGCTGCATGCGCCGCCAGCGGTTGCGCAGGGCGATGGCGACGGCGCGCTTGGCGTCGTCCTGGCCGATGATGTGGCGGTTGAGTTCGTGGACGATCTCGCGGGGGGTCATGGACATGGTATGTGGTGGTCCCGTGGCGGTGGATTCAGCGTGGAAAAGCCCGGCGGTGGATCCGGGCGCCAGAACAGCTGAATCACTCGGCCAGGTCCTGCTCCTCGATGGTCAGGTTGTGGTTGGTGAACACGCAGATGTCACCGGCGATGTTCAGGGCGGTCTCGGCGATTTCCCGGGCCGACAGGTCGGTCTTGTTCAGCAGGGCGCGGGCGGCGGCCTGGGCGTAGGCGCCACCGGAACCCATGGCGATCAGGCCGTCCTCGGGTTCGACCACGTCACCGTTGCCGGTGATGATCAGCGAGGCGTCCTTGTTGGCGACCGCAAGCATGGCTTCCAGGCGGCTCAGGGAACGGTCGGTACGCCATTCCTTGGCCAGCTCGACGGCGGCGCGGATCAGATGGCCCTGGTGTTTTTCCAGTTGGCCTTCGAAGCGCTCGAAGAGGGTGAAGGCGTCGGCGGTGGCACCGGCGAAACCGGCGATGACCTGGCCGTGGTACAGGCGACGGACCTTCTTGGCGTTGCCTTTCATCACGGTATTGCCGAGGGAAACCTGGCCGTCGCCGCCCATGACGACTTTGCCGTGGCGACGAACTGAAACGATGGTGGTCAAGGGAGAGTCTCCACGCAGCGGGGCGAAAATGCCTGTGCAGACTCATATGGGGGTGGGGGGAAATATTTCAACCTTGGGGGACGGGTGGTGCGACCTTGGTCGGAGACCGTGGTGACCGCATCGCCGGCAACGCCGGCTCCCACAGGGATCGTGTGCGCCGCCTAACCCTGTGGGAGCCGGCGTTGCCGGCGATGCTTTTGAGGCATTAGCCCTCGTGGCTGATATGCCCATCCACAACGGTGTAGCGCACGGCACCTGGCAGGCAGTGGCCGATGAACGGGCAGTTGTCGCCCTTCGAGCGCCATTGCTCTCCCGCTACGGTCGAGGCCTGCGGGTCGAACAGCACCAGGTCGGCCGCCGCGCCCACCTTCAGCTCGCCCACCGGCAGGCGCAAGGCCGCAGCCGGGCCGGCAGAGAGGCGCTTGAGCAGGGTCGGCAGGTCGAGCAGGCCATCCTCGACCAGGGTCATCGCCAGCGGCAGCAGCACTTCGACGCTGCTGATACCCGGCTCGGTAGCACCGAACGGCGCCAGCTTGGCATCGCGCTCATGGGGCTGGTGATGGCTGGAGATCGCCTGGATCACTCCGGATTTCACCGCCTCGCGCAGGCCGTCGCGGTCGGCGCGGGTGCGCAGCGGCGGTTGCACGTGGTACAGGCTGGAGAAGTCCACCAGCGCGTCGTCGGTGAGAATCAGCTGGTACAGGGCTACATCGGCGGTCACCGGCAGGCCGCGGGCCTGGGCCTGGGCGATCAGTTGGGCACCACGGGCGCTGGTCAGTTGGCTGAAGTGGGCACGCACGCCGGTCTGTTCGACCAGCAGCAGGTCACGGGCCAGGGCCACGGTCTCGGCGGTTTCCGGGATGCCCGGCAGGCCGAGGAAGCTGGCCATGGCGCCTTCGTGGGCCAGGCCACCGGCAGCCAGGTCGCGGTCCTGGGAGTGGAAGATCACGGTCAGGTCGAAGGTGGCGGCGTATTCCAACGCCCGGCACAGGGTACGGGTGTTGCGGAAGCTCTCCAGGCCGTTGCCGAAGGCCACGCAACCGGCGTCGCGCAGGGCTACCAGCTCGGCCAGTTGTTCGCCTTCCAGGCCCTTGCTCAGGGCGCCGATCGGGAACACCTTGGCGTGGCCGGCTTCGCGGGCGCGGTCGATGATCAGTTCGGCCACTGCCGAAGTGTCCAGCACCGGCTTGGTGCGCGGCGGGCAGCACAGGCTGGTGACGCCACCGGCGGCGGCGGCGCGGGTTTCGCTGGCGATGGTGCCCTTGCGGCTGTAGCCCGGCTCGCGCAGGGCGACGCTGAGGTCGACCAGGCCCGGTGCCACCACCAAGCCAGCGGCGTCGATGCTGCGGGCGGCCTTGAAGCCGGCCGGGGCGGCGCCGAAGGCGACGATCTTGCCGCCTTCGACATGCAGGTCGGTGACCTGGTCCAGGCCGCTGTTGGGGTCGATGACCCGGGCGCCGAGGATGCTGAGGGTCACTGGGCGTTCTCCTGCTCGAATTGACGTTGGGCGTTCTGCCCGCTCATGGCCATGGACAGTACCGCCATGCGCACGGCGATACCGTAGGTGACCTGGTTGAGAATCACCGAGTGGGCGCCGTCGGCCACCGCCGACTCGATCTCCACGCCGCGGTTGATCGGCCCCGGGTGCATGACGATGGCATCCGGCTTGGCCCCGGCCAGGCGGGCGGTGGTCAGGCCGAACAGGCGGTAGAACTCGCCTTCGCTGGGCAGCAGGCCACCGGCCATGCGCTCACGCTGCAGGCGCAGCATGATCACCACGTCGACGTCCTTCAGGCCCTGGGCGAGGTCGGTGTAGACCTTCACCCCGTACTGCTCGATACCGATCGGCAGCAGGGTCTTCGGACCGATCACGCGGATGTCCGGGCAACCCAGGGCCTTCAGCGCGAGCATGTTGGAGCGGGCGACCCGCGAGTGCAGGATGTCGCCGACGATGGCCACCGAGAGGTTCTCGAAGCCGCCCTTGTGCCGACGGATGGTGAGCATGTCGAGCATGCCCTGGGTCGGGTGGGCGTGACGGCCGTCGCCGCCGTTGATGATGGCCACGTCCGGGCAGACGTGCTCGGCGATGAAGTGGGCGGCGCCGGAGTCGGCGTGGCGAACCACGAACATGTCGGCGGCCATGGCTTCGAGGTTGCGCAGGGTGTCGAACAGCGTCTCGCCCTTGCTGGTCGAGGAGGTCGACACGTTCAGGGTGATCACGTCCGCCGACAGCCGCTGGGCGGCCAGTTCGAAGGTGGTGCGGGTACGGGTGGAGTTCTCGAAGAACACGTTGCACACGGTCTTGCCGCGCAGCAACGGGACTTTTTTCACCGCCCGGGCGCCGACTTCGAGGAAGGAGTCGGCGGTGTCGAGGATCTCGGTGAGCAGCTCGCGGGGCAGGCCGTCGAGCGAGAGGAAGTGGCGCAGCTGGCCCTGATCATTGAGCTGCAGCGGGCGCTTGGCGTCGATTGGCGTCATCGCGGGGGACTCTTAAAGGGCGGAAGCGGAGGCGAGGTCCTGGCGCTCGAGGGCGAGCGGCGCGGGGCCGGTCAATTTTACCCGTTCATGGGCGGCGAGCGACAGGGTGGCGCCGACCACATTCGGACGGATCGGCAGTTCGCCGGCATCCAGGTCGAGCAGGCAGACCAGGGTCACGCTGGCCGGACGGCCGTAGTCGAACAGCTCGTTGAGGGCGGCGCGGATGGTCCGACCGCTCATCAGCACGTCATCCACCAGCACCAGGTGCTGGCCTTCGATCTCGAACGGCAGTTCCGACGGACGCACCTGCGGGTGCAGGCCGTTCTGGCTGAAGTCGTCGCGGTAGAACGACACGTCCAGGGTACCGAGGGGCTCCTGGCTGCCCAGTTCGTCGAGCAGGGCCTGGGCCACCCAGACGCCACCGGTACGGATACCGATGTAGCGCGGTTCGGCGATGTTGCGCCGGCTCAGGTGGGCACGTAGGTCGACGGCCATCTGCCGGATCAGTTCGGCGGGATTGGGTAGGCTCATGCTTGCTCCTCGAAGGGCCGGGGCAGAGGGCTGGCCCGGCTGTAAACCGATAATCCGGGGGTTACGATTGCGCGGCGTTCGCCTCCAGCCAGCCTTGCAGGAGCAGGGCGGCGGCAATGGCGTCGACCGGGTTGTCGCGATAACTGCCACGCTGGCCGCCACGGGCCATGCGCTCGCCCTTGGCCTCGAAGGTGGTCAGGCGTTCGTCGTGGGTATGCACCGGCAGGTTGAAACGACCGTTCAGGCGGCGGGCGAACTTCTCGGCGCGGTCGCTCATTTCGCTGGGGGTGCCGTCCATGTTCAGCGGCAGGCCGACCACCAGGGCGTCGGGCTTCCATTCCTTGATCAGTTTTTCTACCTGGTTCCAGTCCGGTACGCCGTTCTGCGCTTTCAGCGTGCACAGCTCGCGGGCCTGACCGGTGATGACCTGGCCGACGGCGACGCCGATCTGCTTGCTGCCGTAGTCGAAACCCAGCAGCAGACGAAGCTCGGCCATCAGGCGTGCCCCGCCTGGCTGGTCAGCAGGCTCAGGTTGATGCCCAGGCGCGCGGCGGCGGCATCCAGGCGCAGCTCGGTGGCCACGCCGAAGAGGATCTCGGGATCGAACGGGCAGTTGAGCCAGGCGTTGTCGGCCAGTTCGGCCTCCAGTTGCCCGGCTTCCCAACCGGCGTAGCCGAGGGTGATCAGGCTTTGCTGCGGGCCGCTGCCGTCGGCGATGGCGAACAGCACGTCCTGGGAGGTGGTCAGCGCCAGGCCATCGAGCTGGATGGTGGCCTGGTAGGTACGCTCATTGGTGTGCAGGACGAAACCGCGGTCGGTCTGCACCGGCCCGCCGATGTAGATCGGCACGTTGACGCTGAGCGGCGACGGTTCTTCCTCGGGGCGCAGCTGTTCGAGGATATCGGCCAGGTTCAGCTCCTGCGGACGGTTGATCACCAGACCCATGGCGCCGTTCTCGTTGTGTTCAACGATGTAGGTCAGGGTGTGGGCGAAATTCGGGTCCGCCATGTGGGGCATGGCAATCAGGAACTGATGCTTGAGGTAACTCGGGCTGAAATTTTTCATACCGGCTAGTGTGGCGGCGAGGGGGCGGGCTGACAAGCCGCCGCGTCGTTAATTGCTGGACAGGCGGTCGCCTCGGGCAAAGCGCCAGGTGCGGACGATTTCCAGGCGGTCGACATCCGCCAGGTCGCCGGTCAGGGGCGCGAACGGTGCGGCCAGGCGCACGATGCGCTGCGCCGCCTGGTCCAGCAGCGGCTGGCCGGACGATTCCAGCACCAGCACTTCGTACAGCGAACCGTCGCGGTTGATCGACACCATCAGCCGCAGACTGCCGTAGATCTGTTGGCGGCGGGCTTCGTCGGGGTAGTTGAGGTTACCGATGCGCTCGATCTTCTTGCGCCATTCGTCCTTGTACCAGGCACCCTTGTCGCGGGCGGTGGAGGCGGCGCTGATGCGGTGGATGCGCGGGCGCTTGGCGTACAGCTGCTGTTCGTTGGCCAGTTCCGCCTCAAGGCTGGCGATCTGGCTGGACAGCTGCGAGCTGTCGAAATCCGGGGTTTCGGTCTTGGGCGCCGCTTGCGGCTTGGTTTCCTTGGGCGCGTTCTGCACTTTCTGCGGTTTCGGCGCGACCGTGGTCACCGCGGCCTTGGCCGGTGGCGGGGGTACATCCTCCTTGCGCGATACCGGCGGTGGCGTGACCTTGTTCACCTTGTTGTCCTGGAATGGCGCAACCTCGGTGGTCTTCGGTACTTCCGCCTTGTCCAGGGTGCCGCTGCCCTGCTGGTTCTCCTGGGCGAGGAAGTCGGCCTGCTTGGGTTTGTTCTCGCTCTTGAACATGGCCAGGGTGATGTCCATCGAGCGACGGATCTCTTCCGGCTTGGCGAAGCTGAAGCTGACCCCGAGGATCAGCGCCAGGTGCAGCAGCGCCGCCACGAACAGGGTAAAGCCGAGGCGGTCCGCCGGGCGGACGCGGGGCGGGGCGAAGTCGGTGGGGAGGTCGGCGGGACGCGTCATCTATGGAACCGGCGGAGCAGGAGCCCAGGTCTGGAAGGACCGGCATGATAACCCACTCCGCAGGCTTTCCTCTTGTCGTCGGTCAGCGTGCCTGCAACTTGCGATCGATGGCGTCCATCAACAGCCCGCCGATATTGGTGTTGTAGGCCGCATCGATCTCGCGGATGCAGGTCGGGCTGGTGACGTTGATTTCCGTCAGGTGCTCGCCGATCACGTCGAGGCCGACGAACAGCAGGCCCTTCTCGCGCAGGGTCGGGCCGACCTGGGCGGCGATCCAGCGGTCGCGCTCGGTCAGTGGGCGGGCTTCGCCACGGCCGCCGGCGGCCAGGTTGCCGCGGGTTTCGCCGCTGGCCGGGATGCGCGCCAGGCAGTAGTCCACCGGCTCGCCGTCGATCATCAGGATGCGCTTGTCGCCGTCCTTGATCGCCGGCAGGTAGGCCTGGCCCATGATCTGCTGGGTACCGTGCAGGGTCAGGGTTTCGAGGATCACCGAGAGGTTCGGGTCGCCGATGCGGTGGCGGAAGATCGAGGCGCCACCCATGCCGTCCAGCGGCTTGAGGATCACATCGCCGTGCTTGGCGGCGAATTCACGCAGGATGTCCGGGCGGCGGCTGACCACGGTGGGCGGGGTGCACTGCGGGAACAGGGTGGCGAACAGCTTCTCGTTGCAGTCGCGCAGGCTCTGCGGGCGGTTGACCACCAGCACGCCGGCAGCTTCGGCCTGCTCCAGCAGGTAGGTGCTGTAGACGAATTCCATGTCGAACGGCGGATCCTTGCGCATCAGGATCACGTGCAGGTCGCTCAGCGGTGCGTCCTGTTCGGCGCCCAGTTCGAACCAGCGGGCCGGGTCGGCGAAGACTTTCAGCGGGCGCATGCGGCCGCGGGCCACGCCTTCGTTCTGGTAGAGGTCCTGCTGTTCCAGGTAGAACAGCTCCCAGCCACGTTCCTGGGCGGCCAGCAGCATGGCCAGCGAGCTGTCCTTCTTGTAGGAGATGGACGCGATGGGGTCCATGACGATGCCGAGGCGAACGCTCATCGGGTAAATCCTCTCGGCGGCGCGAGGCCGCGGTGGTTCCAAAGAAAAGTGGCTCAGGGTGGCGCTCGCGACGCTGGCGGTCAAGGGAAAAACGCGCACCGGCCCAGGCCCGGCGTGGCTCGATGGAATGCACCCCTTGAGTGTGCTAAAAATGCGGGGCAGGTGGCCGGCATGGCGCTATCCGACAGCAATGGTAGAGCGAATATGGTTCAGCCCGACGCGGCATTGACAGTGATGGTGATCGACGACTCCAAGACGATCCGTCGCACCGCCGAGATGCTGCTCGCCGAAGCGGGATGCGAGGTGATCACGGCCATCGACGGTTTCGATGCCCTGGCCAAGATCGTCGACCACCGCCCCGGCATCATCTTCGTCGATGTCCTGATGCCGCGCCTGGACGGTTACCAGACCTGCGCCCTGGTCAAGCACAACAGTGCGTTCAAGGACACCCCGGTGATCATGCTGTCGTCCCGTGACGGCCTGTTCGACAAGGCCCGCGGGCGGATCGTCGGCTGTGATCAGTTCCTGACCAAACCGTTCAGCAAGGAAGAACTGCTGGAAGCCATCCGCGCCCATGTGCCGGGCTTCACGGCGGAAGAACAACACGCACCCTGACGCCAGCGTCCAACGCTGGCTTCTTTCCTTATTGGGGAACAGCATGGCCCGAATTCTAATCGTCGACGACTCGCCGACCGAAACCTACAAGTTCACCGAAATGCTGGAAAAGCACGGGCACCAGGTGCTCAAGGCGAGCAATGGCGCCGACGGCGTGGCCCTCGCGGTGCAGGAAAAGCCCGATGCCGTGCTGATGGACATCGTCATGCCCGGCATGAACGGCTTCCAGGCCACCCGCCAGTTGAGCAAGGACCCGGCGACCAAGGACATCCCGGTGATCATCGTCACCACCAAGGACCAGGAAACCGACAAGGTCTGGGGCACCCGCCAGGGCGCCAAGAGCTACCTGGTCAAACCGGTGGAAGAGGATGACCTGGTGCGGGTGCTCGACAGCGTCCTGACCGCTTGACCCGCGCCACCATGGGCGAGTCGCTGACGGCATTCGAGCTGCTGCTGGACATCGACCGGCGCTGCCGCCTGCTGGCCGCCGATCTGCCCTTGCAGGAAACCCGCCTGCAAACCTGGAGCGGTATCGGCTTTCGCCTGGGCGAGCACTGTTTCGTCGCGCCCATGGGCGAGGTTGCCGAAGTCCTCACCGCGCCGCGCCTGAGCCGCATTCCCGGGGTCAAGCCGTGGGTGGCCGGGGTCACCAACCTGCGCGGGCAACTGCTGCCGGTCACCGACCTCGGCGGTTTTCTCGGCCTTGAGGCGACCCTGACCCGCAAGCAGCGCCGGGTCCTGGTGGTGGACCATGACGAACTATTCACCGGCTTGCTGGTGGACGAAGTGCTCGGCCTGCAGCATTTCGCCCTCGATGGCCTCGAACTGTCGCCGCCGTCGCCCCTATTGGGCAGCGCCGCACCCTATATCCAGGGCCACTTCCAGCGTGAGCACTGCTGGGGGATTTTCAGCCCGTTCGCCCTGGCCCAGGCCCCGGGCTTCGTCGATGTCGCGCTGTAGTAAAGGAACGCCAGACCCGTGAGCCAGCCCAAGCCCGCCAGTTCAATCCCTCCCGGTGCAATCCGCGCCAGTGCAATGAAAGGCTCGCGCAGCAGCGCGCAGATTGCCGCGCTGTTCGTCGTGCTGATCCTCTCGATCATCCTGCTGTTCGCCAACTTCGCCTACCTCAACACCCAGGCCAACCACGACAAGCAGTACATCGGTCACGCCGGCGAGCTGCGCGTGCTGTCCCAGCGCATTGCCAAGAACGCCACCGAGGCGGCCTCCGGCAAGGCTGTGGCCTTCCGCCTGCTGAGCGAAGCGCGCAACGACTTCGAGCAGCGCTGGAGCTTCCTCAAGAAGGGCGACCCGAACACCGGCCTGCCGCCTGCGCCCGCCGCAGTGCGCAACGAGATGGATGCGGTGCAGCGCGACTGGGAGACCCTGCGCAAGAACACCGACGTGATCCTGTCCAGCGAGCAGACCGTGCTGTCGCTGCACCAGGTCGCCGCAACCCTGGCCGAAACCGTGCCGCAGTTGCAGGTCGAGTACGAGAAGGTGGTCGAGATCCTCCTGCAAAGCGGTGCTCCGGCGGCCCAGGTGGCGGTGGCCCAGCGCCAGGCGCTGCTGGCCGAGCGCATTCTCGGCTCGGTCAACACCGTGCTGGCCGGCGACGATGCCTCGGTCCAGGCCGCCGATGCCTTTGGCCGCGACGCCAACCGCTTCGGCCAGGTGCTGGAAGGCATGCTCGGCGGCAATCCGGCGATCCAGGTGACCCGCGTCGAAGACCCCGATGCCCGCGCCCGCCTGGGCGAAATCGCCGAGCTGTTCCAGTTCGTCGCCGGCTCGGTGGATGAAATCCTTGAAACTTCGCCCGAGCTGTTCCGCGTTCGCGAGGCCGCCGGGACCATCTTCAGCCTGTCGCAGACCCTGCTCGACGAAGCCTCGCGCCTGGCCAACGGCTTCGAAAACCTTGCCAGCGGGCGCACCCTGGATACCGTCGGCGGCTACGTGCTGGGCCTGCTGGCGCTGGCCTCGATCATCCTCATCGGCTCGGTGATGGTCCGCGAAACCCACCGCCAGCTCAGCGAAACCGCACAGAAGAACGAGCGCAACCAGCAGGCGATCATGCGCCTGCTCGACGAGATCGAGGACCTCGCCGACGGCGACCTCACCGTCACCGCCTCGGTCACCGAGGACTTCACCGGGGCCATCGCCGACTCCATCAACTACTCCATCGACCAGTTGCGCGACCTGGTAGCGACCATCAACCTCAGCGCCGAGGAAGTCGCCGCCGCCGTGCAGGACACGCAGAACACCGCGCACCTGCTGGCCAAGGCCTCCGAGCACCAGGCCCAGCAGATCGCCGATGCGTCGATGGCGGTGGGTGACATGGCCGAGTCCATCGACCGCGTGTCCAATCACGCCTACGAGTCGGCCAAGGTCGCCGAGCGTTCGGTGGCCATCGCCAACAAGGGCAACGAGGTGGTGCACAACACCATCCACGGCATGGACAACATTCGCGAACAGATCCAGGACACCGCCAAGCGGATCAAGCGCCTGGGCGAGTCTTCCCAGGAGATCGGCGATATCGTCAACCTGATCGACGACATTGCCGACCAGACCAACATCCTTGCCCTCAACGCGGCGATTCAGGCCTCGATGGCCGGCGAGGCCGGGCGTGGTTTCGCCGTGGTCGCCGACGAAGTCCAGCGCCTGGCCGAGCGTTCCTCTTCGGCGACGCGGCAGATCGAAGCACTGGTGCGGGCGATCCAGGTCGACACCAACGAAGCGGTCATTTCCATGGAGCAGACTACTGCCGAAGTGGTGCGCGGGGCGCGCCTGGCGCAGGATGCCGGGGTGGCCCTGGCCGAGATCGAGGGTGTGTCGCAGACCCTGGCCGAGCTGATCCTGAGCATCTCCGACGCGGCGCAGTTGCAGACTTCGTCTGCCGGGCAGATCTCCCACACCATGGCGATCATCCAGCAGATCACCTCGCAGACCTCGTCCGGCTCCACCGCCACCGCCGAAAGCATCGGCAACCTGGCGCGCATGGCCAGCGAGATGCGCCGCTCGGTGTCGGGCTTTACCTTGCCGGCGGCCCCGGAGTCACGCTGACCCTGTGGGAGCTGGCTTGCCAGCGATTGCAATGGTGAATTCACTGCAGTAATCGCTGGCAAGCCAGCTCCCACAAGGTCCGCGCACAATCAATGAGTTACGTGTTGGAAGTAGACATGGCTGAACGGCATGATTTCGTCGCCCTGGCCTGGGTCAAGGAGCCGATCGAAGAGAGCCTGGCCCAGGCACGCCAGGCCCTGGAGCAGTTCGCCAACGGCGAAGGCCACGGGCTGGGCGCCTGCGTCGATGCCCTGCATCAGGTGTGGGGCTGTCTGGATGTGCTCGAATTCAAGGGTGCGGCGCTGCTCGCCCAGGAGATGGAACTGCTCGCCCGTGCCTTTGACGAGGGCCGGGTCTCGGCCCATGGCCCGTTGTTCCGGGCGCTGAGCCAACTGCCGCTGTACCTGGAGCGCCTGCGCGGCGCCCGTCGCGACCTGCCGTTGCTGGCCCTGCCGCTGCTCAATCAACTGCGCGCCGCTCGTGGAGCCGAGGCACTGGCCGAAAGTGCGCTGGGCGTTCTCCCGCCCGCCGCCGGCGAGGGTTTCGAACTGTCCCTCGATGCCCTGCAAGGCCGCCTGCCCGACCGTGACGCGATGCGCTCGGTGGTGGCGGCGTTGAGTGAAGACCTGCTGCGCATCAAGGAGCGCGTCGACCAGCGGGTGCGCGACGACGAGCAATCCCTCGAACCGCTGCTAGCGCCGTTGCGGCATATCGCCGACACCCTCGCCGTGCTCGGCTTCAACCAGCCTAGGCGGGTGATCCTCGACCAGGTCGCGGTGCTGCAGGCCATGGTCAATAGCCGGGAAGAACCGCAGGAAGCCGCGCTGCAGGACGTCTCCGGTGCCTTGCAGTACGCCGAGGCGACCCTGAGCGGCATGGTCGGTGCCATCGAGGCCCCCGGCCAGAACCCGCCCACCGGCACCGATATCAACGAGATCCGCCAGCTTGTGCTGGATGAGGCTCATGGCGTGCTGTTGCAGGCCCGCGACCTGATCGCCGATTGCCTTGAAGCCGGCTGGGACCGGGTGCGCCTGCAACCCCTGCCGGACCTGCTCGGGCAGATCCGCGGGGCGCTGGCCATGCTGATGCTGCCGCAGCCTGCGGCAGTGGTGCAGCGCTGCACCGATTACCTCGAAGCCCACGTGCTCCAGGCCAACACCCTGCCGGGCAGCGTGGAGCTGGACCTGCTGGCCGACGTCATCAGCAGCCTCGAATGCTACTTGCAGGCCCTGAGCATCGACTTGCAGGCCGAGGTCGAACCGCTGCTCAACCGCGCTCGTCGCGCCCTGGCCTCGCTGGGCTTCCCGGTGCTGGCGCGGCCGCTGCATGTGCCGTCGGTGAACATCGCCGCGCCGGAGCCGGTGGACGACGAACTGCGCGAGGTCTTTCTCGAAGAAGCCGAGGAAGTGCTGGGGCAGATGGACGAGCAATGGCTGCGCTGGCGCGGCGAAGGCCATCCGCGCGAGGCGCTGATCGAGCTGCGCCGCGGTTTTCATACCCTCAAGGGCAGCGGGCGCATGGTCCGCGCCACCGTTCTGGCCGAGCTGGCCTGGGCCGGCGAACACCTGCTCAACCGCATGCTCGAAGGTCGGGTCGGCAGCGGCGCCGAGGTGCTCAAGGCGATCGGCCAGGCCATGACCCTGATGACGCCGCTGGTCGACGAATTCGCCACCGGCGAAGTACACGCCCATGCCCATGTCGAGCATCTGGCCAGCCACCTGCACGCACTGGCGATGAACGACGCCGAGGCCGATGGCGGTAACGCCGATGCCCTCGACCCGCAACTGCTGGAGATCTTCCGCAACGAAGCGCAGACCCACCTGGCCAGCCTCGATGCTTTCCTGGCCAATGCCGAGGTCTACCTGCCGGCGCCGGTCAGCGACGATCTGCAACGCGCCCTGCACACCCTGAAGGGCAGCGCGGCGATGGCCGGGGTCACGCCGATCGCCGAGTTGGCCACTGCCCTGGACTTGCTGGCCCGCGAGTTCAAGGCCCACCAGGTCGGGTTCGATCTCGACGAGATCTACCTGCTGCAAACTGCCGAACCGCTGCTGCGCCGTGGCCTGGAGCAACTGGCGAGCACGCCGCTGGCGCCGATCAAGGGCGCCGATATCCTGATCGAGCAGGTCGACCAGGTGGTCAGCGCCCGTCTCCAGGCCTTGCTGGAGTCACCGGACCAGAGCCTGCGGGTCAAGCGCGATCCGCAATTGATCGCCAGTTTCCTCGAACAGGGCATGGACATCCTGCTCGACGCCGAATCCCTGTTGCTGCGCTGGCAGGAGCACCCCGGCGAGCGCCATGAGCTGAATTCCCTGCTGGATGAACTGACCACCCTCGGGCAAAGCGCCCATCTGGCCAATCTGTGGCAGGTCGACGAGCTGTGCGAGGCGCTGCTGGACCTGTATGGCGCGGTGGAGGAGAGCAGCCTGGTCGCCGATGCGCGCTTCTTCGAGGAGGCGCAGCAGGCCCATGAAGCGCTGATCAACATGCTCGACCAGATCGCCGCCGGGCAGGAGGTCGAGCCTTGCCCGGAACGTCTGTTGGCCTTGCGCGAATTGCTGGAGACGGGGCTCGACCCGAGTGCCATGGGGCTGGTGCGCCGCCACGATGACGGTGCTTCGAGCATCGCCGAACTGGGCGATGTCACCCGTGAACTGGCCGGGCAGGAAGTGGATCCCGAAATGGTGGCGATCTTCCTCGAAGAGGCCATCGACGTGCTCGACAGCGCCGACCAGGCCCTCAGGCGCTGGCTCGACGACTCCGACAGCATGTCCGCGCTGTCTTCGCTGCAACGCGACCTGCATACCCTCAAGGGCGGTGCGCGGATGGCCGGCATTGGTGCACTGGATGTGCTCGCCCATGAACTGGAACTGCTTTACGAAGGCCTGGTGGACCGCCGCTACAGCCCTTCGCTGGAACTGGCCAGCCTGTTGCGCGGCAGCCATGCACTGCTGGCCCGGTTGCTGGCGCAACTGAGCCAGGGCCAGGCCCTGGAGTCGGTGGTGGAGGCCCTCGCTGCCCTGCGCGAGTTCCGCCACCATGCCCAACCGCCGGGCAATGCCGGCAAGGCCGAGCAGCCGGCCCAGGACGGCGACAAGGAACTGTTGGAGATCTTCCTCGAAGAAGGGGTGGACATCGTTGAAAGCGCCGCCGCCGCGCTGACCCGCTGGCAGGCCGACCCTCGCAACAGCGTCGAGGTGGAAAACCTGCTGCGCGACCTGCACACCCTCAAGGGTGGCGCGCGCATGGTGGAGATCGCCCCGATCGGCGACCTCGCCCACGAACTGGAATTCCTCTACGAACACCTCGCCGCCGGGCAACTGCAACCCAGCCCGGCGCTGTTCAGCCTGTTGCAGAACTGCCACGACCGCCTCGCCCACATGCTTGACGCGGTGCGCCTGCAACAGCCGCTGCATGCGGCCACGGCGCTGATCGACTACATCCGCAACTTCAGCAGCGCTGCGCTCAGCGACAGTGCCGCCGCCACGCCGGCCGAAGCGCCCCAGGAAGCCCCGGCACCGGCCCCGGAGCGCGCGGCGCTGGACATGGTCAAGGTCAATGCCGAATTGCTCGACGACCTCGGCAACCAGGCGGCGGAAACCTCGATCCTGCGCGGGCGCCTGGAGCAGCAGATCAACGACGCCCAGATCGCTCTCAACGAGATGGAAACCACCCTGGAGCGCATGCGTGACCAGTTGCGCCGCCTTGATACCGAAACCCAGGGCGGCCTGCTCAGTCGCTTGCAGGCCGATGGCGATGCCTACGAGGACTTCGACCCGCTCGAGATGGACCGCCATTCGCAACTGCAACAGCTGTCCCGGGCGCTGTCGGAATCGGCTTCCGACCTGCTCGACCTCAAGGAAACCCTGGCCGGGCGCACGCAGATGGCGCAGAGCCTGTTGTCGCAGCAGGCGCGGGTCAACAGCGAGTTGCAGGAAGGCCTGATGCGCACGCGCATGGTGCCGTTCGAACGGCTGGTGCCGCGCTTGCAGCGCGTCGTGCGGCAGACCGCCAGCGAGCTGGGCAAGCAGGTCGAACTGGTGGTCGGCAACGCCGAAGGCGAAATGGACCGCAGCGTCCTCGAACGCATGGTGGCGCCGCTGGAGCACATGCTGCGCAACGCCGTCGACCACGGCCTGGAAAGCCGCGAGGCGCGCCTGGCGGCGGGCAAGCCGGAGCAGGGCATGATCGCCCTCAATCTGCTGCATGAAGGCGCCGATATCGTCATCGAAATGTTCGACGACGGCGCGGGGGTGCCGCTGGAGGCGGTGCGCAACAAGGCGATCAAGCGCGGCCTGCTGGACCCGCGCAGCGAGCTCAGCGATCACGAGGTGATGCAGTTCATCCTCCAGCCGGGCTTTTCCACCGCCGAGAAGATCACCCAGATTTCCGGGCGCGGGCTGGGCATGGACGTGGTCCATGAAGAGGTCAAGCAACTGGGCGGCTCGATGGTCATCAGCTCGGTGCCGGGCAAGGGCGCGCGCTTCCTGATCCGCCTGCCGTTCACCGTGTCGGTCAACCGGGCGCTGATGGTGCATTGCGGCGAGGAACAGTACGCCGTGCCGCTGAATGCCATCGACGGCGTGGTGCGGGTACCGCCGGCGGAGCTGGAAGCCTGCTACCGCCTCGATCCGCCGCGCTACGAGTACGCCGGGCGACGCTACGAACTGCGTTATCTCGGCGAGCTGCTGCAGGGCGAGCGTCAGCCCAGGCTGCTTGGGCAAAGCCTGCCGCTGCCGGTGCTGCTGGTGCATGCCCACGACCAGCAATTTGCCGTGCAGGTGGACAGCCTCTCGGCCAGCCGCGAGATCGTGGTCAAGAGCCTCGGGCCGCAGTTTGCCGCGGTGCAGGGTCTGGCCGGGGCCACCTTGCTGGGCGATGGCCGGGTGGTGCTGATTCTCGATGTGCTGGCGCAGTTGCGCGGGCTGCACCTGCGGTTGGCGCAGCAGGCCGGTCGGACCGATCGGGAGGTCGTGGTGAGTGCCGGCAGTGGTCCGGCGCGGCCCTTGCTGGTGCTGGTGGTGGACGATTCGGTGACGGTGCGCAAGGTCACCGGGCGCCTGCTTGAGCGCCATGGCATGAACGTGTTGACCGCCAAGGACGGTGTCGATGCCATGGCCGTGCTGGCCGAGCACCGGCCCGACGTGTTGCTGCTGGATATCGAGATGCCGCGCATGGACGGCTTCGAGGTGGCGACCCAGGTGCGCCAGGATGCGCAACTGAAGAACCTGCCGATCATCATGATCACCTCGCGGACCGGGCAGAAGCACCGCGACCGCGCCATGGCCATCGGCGTCAACGACTACCTGGGCAAGCCGTACCAGGAGTCGGTGCTGCTGCAGAGCATTGCCCGCTGGAGTCATTCCCATGCTTGAACAAGGAGCCCGGAGCGGGCGCCGAACCAGCCTGACCGGGCTGTTGCTGCCCTTGAGCGACCGCAGCCTGGTGTTGCCCAACGTGGCGGTGGCCGAGCTGATCGGCTACCAGGCCTGCACCCCGGCCCCGGATCAGCCAGCCTGGCTGCTGGGCTGGATCGACTGGCGCAGTCAGCGCCTGCCATTGCTGAGTTTCGAGGCGGCCTGCGGTGGCCAGGTGCAGGTCGGCGAGCGGGCGCGGATCGTCGTGCTCAATGCCCTGGGCGGCACCTCGCGCAGCTTCTTCGCCCTGCTGGTGCAGGGCATTCCGCGCTCGTGCAAGCTGGACAGCCAGCTCAACTACGTCGATGTGCCGCTGGGCGAGTTCGAGCTGGCGGCGGTGCAGGTGGGCGAGCAGGTGGCCCGGGTGCCGGACCTGGTGGCCTTGGAAAAGCTCCTGCCTGAAACCTAGAAATCGCCCCACAGCTGCTGGGCCACGGCCAGCGCCACCACCGGTGCGGTTTCCGTGCGCAGCACCCGTGGGCCGAGGCGGGCAGAGTGGAAGCCGCTGGCCTTGGCCTGGTCCACTTCGGCGTCCGACAGCCCGCCTTCCGGGCCGATCAGAAAGGCCAGGCTGGCCGGGCGCTCGTGGCTGACCAGCGGCTCGGCCACCGGGTGCAGGACCAGTTTCAACTCCTCCTCGCTGGCGGCCAGCCATTCGGCCAGGGTCAGCGGCGGGTTGATCTGCGGAACGCTGGAGCGGCCGCATTGCTCGCAGGCGCTGATTGCCACCTGGCGCCAGTGGGCCAGGCGCTTGTCGGCGCGTTCGTCCTTCAGGCGCACTTCACAGCGCTCGCTGACGATCGGGGTGATCACGTTCACGCCCAGTTCGGTGGCTTTCTGGATCGCCCAGTCCATCCGCTCGCCGCGGGACAGGCCCTGGCCGAGGTGGATGTGCAGGGGCGATTCGGCCTGGCCGGGGAGGGCCTGGTCGAGGCTGACGCGCACGGTCTTCTTGCCGACTTCGAGCAACTGGCCGAGGTATTCCTGGCCGCTGCCGTCGAACAGCTGTACCGCATCGCCCGGCGCCATGCGCAGGACGCGGCCGATGTAGTGGGCCTGGGCTTCAGGCAGATCGTGCTCGCCGAGGCTCAGAGGGGCATCGATGAAAAAGCGGGAGAGTCTCATTGGGGGCTCGGCATGGGAAATGAGGTGTTGTTGATGGCCTCATCGCTGGCAAGCCAGCTCCCACAGGGATCGCGTGCACCGCTTGACCTGTGGGAGCTGGCTTGCCAGCGATAGGGCCCTCAAGATCGATGAAGGTCTATCAGCCCGGATCCCGAAAATCCGGGTGGAAATCAGCCGGCACCGCCACGCTGACCTTGTCCCGCGTGGCGATATCGATCCCTTCGCTGGCAACCTCGGCGAGGAAGTCGATCTGCTCCGGGGTGATCACATAAGGCGGCAGGAAATACACCACGCTGCCCAGCGGACGCAACAGCGCGCCACGGGTCAGGGCATGCTCGAAGACCTTCAGGCCACGACGCTCCTGCCACGGATAGGCGGTCTTGCTCGCCTTGTCCTGGACCATCTCGATCGCCAGGGCCATGCCGGTCTGGCGTACTTCGGCCACGTGAGGGTGATCGACCAGATGCGCCGTGGCACTGGCCATGCGCTGGCTCAGGGCCTTGTTGGCCTCGATCACGTTGTCCTGCTCGAAGATGTCCAGGGTCGCCAGCGCCGCCGCACAGGCCAGCGGGTTGCCGGTGTAGCTGTGGGAGTGGAGGAAGGCGCGCAGGGTCGGGTAGTCGTCGTAGAAGGCGCCGTACACCTCGTTGGTGGTCAGGCAAGCGGCCAGCGGCAGGTAACCGCCGGTCAGGGCCTTGGACAGGCAGAGGAAGTCCGGGCGGATACCGGCCTGCTCGCAGGCGAACATCGTCCCTGTGCGGCCGAAGCCCACGGCGATCTCGTCATGGATCAGGTGCACCTGGTAGCGGTCGCAGGCTTCGCGCAGCAGCTTGAGGTATACCGGGTGGTACATGCGCATGCCGCCGGCGCCCTGGATCAGCGGCTCGACGATCACCGCAGCGATGCTCTCGTGGTGCTCGGCGAGGGTCTGTTCCATGGCGGCGAACATGGTCCGCGAGTGCTCCTCCCAGCTCACGCCCTCGGGGCGCAGGTAGCAGTCCGGGCTCGGTACCTTGAAGGTGTCCAGCAACAGCGCCTTGTAGGTCTCGGTGAACAGCGGCACGTCACCCACCGACATCGCCGCGATGGTTTCGCCGTGGTAGCTGTTGCTCAGGGTGACGAAGCGCTTCTTCTCCGGGCGGCCCTTGTTCAGCCAGTAGTGGAAGCTCATCTTCAGCGCCACTTCGATGCACGATGAGCCGTTGTCGGCGTAGAACACCCGGTCCAGGCCGTCCGGGGTGATCTTGACCAGGCGTTCGGACAGCTCGATCACCGGCTGGTGGCTGAAGCCGGCGAGGATCACGTGCTCCAGTTGATCGACCTGGTCCTTGATGCGCTGGTTGATCCGCGGGTTGGCATGGCCGAACACGTTGACCCACCAGGAACTCACCGCGTCGAGGTAACGCTTGCCCTCGAAGTCCTCGAGCCAGACGCCTTCGCCGCGCTTGATCGGGATCAGCGGCAGCTGCTCGTGGTCTTTCATCTGGGTGCAGGGATGCCACAGGACCTTGAGGTCGCGGTCCATCCACTGTCGATTGAGGCCCATGGGCTTTACTCCTGGCTTGCGCGGGTTCGGGAAACCCGCACAAGCCTAAGCAAGGCCAGGGGTCAGGGCAACTCTATCCAACTGATCTGACCGATATGCAGGGTGCCGATCAGGAGGTTTTTCAGCACTAGGTGGGTGCATATCTCGCATGGGTAAAGATCGTCACGGATCTGCTCAAAAGCTGGGTAGGCTTGCAGGCCGGATGAAAAACCCAGCGCATTGTAGAAAAACTCGAGGCCGAAGCATTTTTCGTTGTAGGTCAGTTCGTCGACGCGCAAGCCAGTTGTGCGGGTATCGTCCAGGGTGAAGTCGACCAATTGGTAGTAGAGAATTCCGAACTTAATGATTTTCTTGGGGAACGTAACTTTCACATGGGCGGCATCCCCTACTACCAGCTCCGTTTTTCCGAAACGCTTTCGCTCTTCTTCATTTCCCGGATTTTTCCCGGATGCCTCCCTGAATCCCGAAGGCATGCGCAAGCGCTCCTTGCCTTTTTCCACGCGGGGATCGTTTGGCAAGTTCTCTTGCCTCTTCTTTATATAGGGATCTATTGGCAGGAGTTCGATAACAGGCCCGAAGGCAGCGTGTGTGGTTCTCCCTCTTTGAGGATTGTGGGCATCTTGATGGACGAGAAGTTCTCTGTGATTCGCTCCATTGCTGAGTCTCCATGATCTGCCGTCGAGCGCTGAAGTGACGTTTTTCCGGATCGACGGGCATACGCCTTGCCTTCTGGTTGTAGCTCCATACGAATGGGGGGAGGGCAAGGGGCTGTTTCTACAAGTTATCCCATTTGATCGAGTCGATATGCAGGCTGCCGAATTTTGGCGGTGCGAATATCAATTGGATGAATGGATGCTCTTCGAAAATGCCCCAGCGAATTCCGTCATAGGCTGTTTCGACAACCATGTTGGTTATCTGCTGTCTTGCAGCAGGGAGGCCGATGACACTGCACTGAAAGCCTTGGTCCTGCTTGCTGATTTGATCGCGTGTCTTGTTGTCTTCCTTGCTGTCTGCCTCTGTATAGTTTTCGATTTGATAATAATTGTAGAAAAAGTTTTTCGCGCCCTTGGGGAATAGCAAGGAAACGTCATTGAAATCACCAATGACCAGCTCGTTTTTTCCAAAGATTTCCTCGGCTGTCGGGATCCCGGAATTCCAAAGCCTCGATCGCATGACCCCGCAGGGCTCGACAACGCCTTTGGCAGGACCGAAATGAGTGACGCGCGGATTTGCCACGATTACCAGGCCGGAGGGCATCGTGTATTTCTTGCCAGGCTCGAAGGTCATCAGTTCCACGTTTTCGAAGTTTTCGATGTGGTCCCATTTGTTAGTGCTGTACATAGTTTATCTCCTGAACGTAGTCGGATTAAACTCAGGCATTTTTCGGTAACTGCATCACGAAATAAGTTTTCTTAAGTCAGGAAGTACTTTTTATTGAGGCTGCCGTTTATAGTGCTCCCGATATATATCCTTGGAAGTGCCGGTTGGTATTGTCGGCACGTATCTGAATGCTCTTCCCTGTCTTCGAACTTGTCTACTGACAAAAATATCAGGTACCCCTAGGGTTTCATCAGTCTGAACTGGCGGCTATTCGGGCTGTGACGTATCCTTCAGCTCATATTCTTCCGGGATTTTTCCCGGTTTTTTCTGCCTTTGATCCGGAGTTCGACGAATGTCTGCTGGTTGGCTGCGCGGTTGCGCGCTGGTGTTTATCGGGTTGTTCAGCGCGGGGGCGATGGCGGCGGGCAAGGCCCCGACGGCCATCGTGGTCGGCGGCGGCCTGGCGGGTCTGACCGCAGCCTACGAGCTGCAGAACAAGGGTTGGCAAGTGACTTTGCTGGAGGCCAAGTCCGGTATCGGCGGTCGCTCCGGCCTGGCTACCAGCGAGTGGATCGGCAACAGCAAGGCGCAGCCGGTGCTCAACCAGTACCTGGACGCCTTCAAGCTCACCACCCTGCCGGCACCGGAGTTCGTTCGTACCCCGGGCTATCTGATCGATGGCGACTATTTCAGCGCTGCCGACCTGACCACCAAGCAGCCGGCCACCGCCGAGGCGCTGAAGCGCTACGAAAAGACCCTTGATGACCTTGCCGCGTCGATCAGCGACCCGGAAAACCCGGCGGCCAACAGCACCTTGTTCGCCCTCGACCAGATGAACGTCTCGGCCTGGCTGGACAAGCTGCAACTGCCAGCCACCGCTCGGCAGTTGGTCAACCAGCAGATCCGTACTCGCTACGATGAACCTTCGCGCCTGTCGCTGCTGTATTTCGCCCAGCAGAGCCGGGTCTACCGCGGGGTCAATGACCGTGACCTGCGTGCCGCGCGCCTGCCAGGTGGCAGCCCGGTGCTGGCCCAGGCCTTCGTCAAGCAGTTGAAGACCATCAAGACCAGCTCACCGGTCACCGCCATCAGCCAGGACAAGGACGGCGTCACCGTCAAGGTCGGTGCCGTTGGTTACCAGGCCGACTACCTGGTGCTGGCGGTTCCGCTGCGGGCGTTGGCCAAAATCCAGTTGACCCCGGCGCTGGACAACCAGCATCAGGCGGCACTCAAGGGCACCAACTACGGCTGGCGCGACCAGTTGATGCTGAAATTCAAGAACCCTGTCTGGGAAAGCAAGGCGCGCATGTCCGGCGAGATCTATAGCAACGCCGGCCTCGGCATGCTGTGGATCGAGCCGGCGCTGAAAGGTGGCGCCAACGTGGTGATCAACCTCTCCGGCGACAACGCGCGGGTGATGCAGGCCTTCGGTGACAAGCAGATGGTCGACCAGGTGCTGATCCGTCTGCACGCCTTCTATCCACAGGCCCGCGGCGCATTCAGCGGCTACGAGATCCGCCGCTACAGCACCGATGCCGGTACCGGTGGTTCCTACCTGGCCTATGGCCCGGGGCAGATCAGCAAGTACTGGCGTCTGTGGGAGCGCCCGGTACAACGCATCGCCTTCGCTGGCGAGCACACCGACGCCCTCTATCCCGGCACCCTGGAAGGCGCACTGCGTAGCGGCAAGCGTGCTGCAGGGCAGGTGGAGGACCTGGCGGCGGGCAAGTCGTTCGACCCGGTCAAGTCGGTTGCCGCGACGGCTGCGGCAGGCACGGCTGCAGCGGCGGCAGTGGCAGCTAAGAAAGACGACGGCAAGCCGGGCTTCTTCTCGCGGCTGTTCGGGGGTGGTGATGAAAAGCCTGCGGCCGAGACTGCCAAGGCGACCGAGACTGCCGTAGCGCCGGCCCCTGCTCCAGCACCTGCGGCACCCGCTCCGGCGCCTGCCCCGGTGGTTAAGGAAGAACCGGCCAAGGCCGCTGCTCCGGCAGCCAAACCGACCCCGGCGAAGAAGGCCGAGAGCAAGCCGGCTCCGGCGAAAAAGACCACCACCCATGCCCCGGTCCAGAAGACCGAGGCCAAGGCCGCTCCGGTGAAAAAACCGGCGACCAACAGCCAGGCCAAGGCGAACTGAAGACCATCATCGCTGGCAAGCCAGCTCCCACAGGTTGGGCATGCACCGAACCTGTGGGAGCCGGCCTTGCCGGCGATGAGGCCATCAGCCGCACCACGGAATTCCAGCCCCTTCGCATTCCCCCGCAACCCCGTCTACAGTCTTTCCCCCGGTGTTAATGTTTCCTTAACGCCCTTTCTGCACACTAAACATCGATTTTTCTGATAGTAAAAAGCGATATTTTTCGCTTTTTATCGATAAATAACCGGTTAGTCTTGGCAGCAATTCTTACGGGGAATCCGGCAAATGCAGATTCGCAATTCATCTTCTCGCTACGGCCTGCTCAGTATCGTCCTGCACTGGGGTATCGCCCTGGCAGTGTTCGGTCTGTTCGGCCTGGGGCTCTGGATGGTCGGCCTGGACTACTACAGCAGCTGGCGCCATACCGCGCCGGAATTGCACAAGGGCATCGGCCTGACCGTGCTGGCGCTGATGCTGCTGCGGGTGATCTGGCGCTTCGTCAGCCCGCCGCCGCCGGCTCCGGCCAATCACGGCGCGTTGACCCGGGTTGCCGCCAAGGCCGGGCATCTGCTGCTGTATGTCGGTCTGTTCGCTGTTTTGATCGCCGGTTACCTGATCTCTACCGCCGATGGCGCGGGGATCCCGGTATTCGGTCTGTTCGAAGTGCCTGCACTGATTTCCGGCCTGCCCGATCAGGCTGATATCGCCGGCGTGGTTCACCTTTATCTGGCCTGGGGACTGGTGGTATTCGCTGTCCTGCACGGGCTGGCCGCTCTGAAACACCACTTTATCGACCGTGATGCGACCCTGACGCGCATGCTGGGCCGCAAGGCTTGATGTTCAACCTCCACTCAAAGGAATCGAAAGTATGTTGAAAAAGACTTTTGCCGCTCTGGCACTGGGTACCGCTCTGCTCTCGGCTGGCCAGGCCATGGCTGCCGACTACAAGATCGACAAGGAAGGCCAGCACGCATTCGTCGACTGGAAGATCAGCCACCTGGGCTACAGCTTCATCCACGGTACCTTCAAGGACTTCGACGGCGCCTTCTCCTGGGATGCTGCCAAGCCTGAAGCGAGCAAGATCAGCGTTGACCTGAAGACCGCCAGCGTCTGGTCCAACCACGCCGAGCGTGACAAGCACATCGCCAGCGCCGACTTCCTCGACGTGAAGAAATACCCGGACGCCAAGTTCGTTTCCACCGCGGTGAAATCCACCGGTGAGAAAACCGCTGACGTCACCGGCGACCTGACCCTGCATGGCGTGACCAAGCCGGTCACCTTCAAGGCCACGTTCAACGGCGAAGGCAAGGATCCATGGGGCGGCGAGCGTGCCGGCTTCAACGCCACCACCACCCTGAACCTGAATGACTTCGGCATCAAAGGCCCAGGCCCGGCTTCCCAGACCCTGGACCTGGACATCTCGGTCGAAGGCGTGAAGCAGAAGTAATTTCTGCCCCGCCAACAAAAACGCCGCCCTTGAGGGCGGCGTTTTTGTTTGTGCAGGAACTCAGCGATTGCGGGTCAGCAGCGCCGGTTTCTCGCCCCGTGGGCGGCTTGGCAGTTGCTCCAGCTGTTCCATGGACGGGAAGCGATCGATCTTCGATTCCTTGTGCATGATCTTCGGCTGGTTCTGCTGCGGCTGGCCTTCACGCGGGCTGCGTACCGCCGGTTCCTGACGATCGTCGCGGGCCGGACGGCGGTTGCGGTTGTTGCTGCCATCGCGACGTGCCTGGCCGTCACGACCGCCGGCACCGCCACCGTTGCGCGAACCGCCGCGTTTCTCGCCATTGGCACCACCACCAGCGCCACCGCTGCGCTGCTGGCCGGAGCCACCACCGTTGCTGCGTGGCTGACCGCCGCGAGCCTGGCCACCGCCATTGCCGGCACCCGCCTGGGCGCCTGGACGGCGGTTACGGCCTTGGCCGCCTTTGTTCTGGTACGGACTGACGTAGTCGGCACGGTTGCCGAAGTTGTCCACATCGTCATCCAGGAACTCTTCCGGATCACGATCTACCGGAGCCGCCGGAGCACCTTGCTGGGCGTTCTGCTGCTGGCGCGGCTTCTTGTCCCGTGGCTTGCGCTGTTCCTGGCGGCCGCCGGCGGATTTCTCCCCAGCCTTTTCGCCGGACGGCTTGGCGTCCTTGTTGCTGTCTTTCTCTTTGCCCTTGTCCTTGCCCTTGTCCTTGCGGCCACCGGCATTGCTGCCGTCGGCACGCTGGCCACGGCGCTGGTTGTTCTGCGGACGCGGTTCGCGCACTTCCGGCTTTTCAGCCTCGACAGCGGCGAAGTCGAAGCCCATCAGGTCGCCATCCGGGATCTTCTGGCGAGTGACGCGCTCGATGCTCTTGAGCAGTTTTTCTTCATCCGGGGCAACCAGCGAGATGGCCTCGCCGGAGCGGCCCGCACGACCGGTACGGCCGATGCGGTGGACGTAGTCTTCCTCGACATTCGGCAGCTCGAAGTTGACGACGTGAGGTAACTGGTCGATATCCAGGCCGCGGGCGGCGATATCGGTGGCGACCATGATCCGCACGGCGCCGGACTTGAAGTCGGCCAGGGCCTTGGTGCGGGCGTTCTGGCTCTTGTTGCCGTGGATCGCGGCGGCGGTCAGGCCGTGCTTTTCCAGGTACTCGGCAAGGCGGTTGGCGCCGTGCTTGGTCCGGGTGAAGACCAGCACCTGCTCCCAGGCGCCCTGGGTGATCAGGTGGGCGAGCAGGGCACGCTTGTGGCTGGCCGGCAGGCGATACACGCGCTGCTCGATGCGCTCCACCGTGGTGTTCGGCGGGGTGACTTCGATGCGCTCGGGGTTGTGCAGCAGCTTGTCGGCGAGGTCGGTGATGTCCTTGGAGAAGGTCGCCGAGAACAGCAGGTTCTGGCGTTTGGCCGGGAGGCGCGAGAGGACCTTCTTCACATCATGGATGAAGCCCATGTCGAGCATGCGGTCGGCTTCGTCCAGCACCAGGATCTCGACGTGGCTCAGGTCGACGCTGCCCTGGCCGGCCAGGTCGAGCAGGCGACCCGGGCAGGCGACCAGCACGTCAACGCCGCGGGCCATGGCCTGGATCTGCGGGTTCATGCCGACGCCGCCGAAGATGCAGGCGCTGACGAATTTCAGGTCACGGGCGTAGATCTTGAAGCTGTCGTGGACCTGGGCGGCCAGTTCGCGGGTCGGGGTCAGGACCAGTACCCGCGGCTGGCGCGGGCCGTGGCGCTGCGACTTGTCCGGGTGGCCACCGGGGAACAGGCGCTCAAGGATCGGCAGGGCGAAACCACCGGTTTTACCAGTACCTGTCTGTGCCGCGACCATCAGATCGCGACCTTGCAACACGGCGGGAATGGCCCGCTGTTGCACCGGAGTAGGCTGGGTGTAGCCCGCAGCCTCGATAGCGCGGACTAGAGCCTCGGAGAGACCGAGGGAAGCAAAGGACATGAGAAATCCTGTTCTAGTAAGGGCTGTGCCCGATGGGATGATCTTGCCTGGCGCGAGGGGCATCGGCTGGATGCTGTCGCGTCCGGTCCTGCTGGTCTGGGGGCGCATCCGGGAGGTCGGGATGCCGTTCTTCAGGGCCAGCGTCCGGGCGTAAGCCTGGCGGAAAGGCCCGAGTATAACAGAGCAATCAGGGAGTGCTGCGTTCCTGCTGCTCAACGGTTTCTGTAAATGGCGCCGCTACATGACCGTAGCGGGCCTGCAGTTCGGCGTAGGCCGGTTCCTGCTTGAAGCGCCGCAGTTCGGCGGCGAAGCGCTGGGCCAGCAGGTCCATCCCGGCATTGCGGCGTACAGCCAGGTACTGTTTCTGTCGGCTGATCACCAGCGGCAGCTCGCTGATGCGGTCTTGCAGGCCGAGCTGATCGAGCATGTAGCGGCCGACGCGGCGGTCGGTGACCAGCAGGTCGATGCGTCCACGCAGGAGCTTGCCGAAGTTGGCCTCCTGGGTTGGCGCGGCCTCGCGGCGGAACAGGGTCGACTGCAGGAAGTCAGGGCCGTAGTCGTAGCCGGCGGAGGTGCCCACGGTCAGGTCCTTGAGGTCGTCCAGCGATTCGACATCGTGGGGCCGGTCATTGGCCTGGAACAGTACGAACTCGACCACCGACAGCGGTTCGCTGGGGTAGTACAGCTGAGCGCTGCGCACTTCGTTCTGGAAGATATCGATCACGCCGTCGGCCAGGCCCTGCTCGACCATCAGCATGCAGCGTTTCCACGGCATGAACTCCCAGCGCACATCCACGCCCAGTCGCCTGAAGATCTCGGCGGTGACCTCGTAGTCGATACCCTTGGCCTCGCCGTTTTCCTCATAGACATAGGGTGCCCAGGGATCACTGACGATACGCAGCTGTTCGGCACGGGCCAGCAGGCTCATGCAGCTCAACAGCAGGACGGTCAGCAGGCGGACGAATGTGGGCATTGGCGGGCGGGCCGGAGGGGAGAAAAGAAGGCGATGGTGCCACAACGCGCGGACACCATCGCCATCTGGATCAACGTGGCAGCTTGAGGTTGTTCCAGATCGCCAGGCTAGGTTCGGCCTGGTTCAGGGTGTAGAAGTGCAGGCCCGGTGCGCCGCCTTGCAGCAGTTGCTCGCACATCTGGGTGATGACTTCTTCACCGAAGGCCTGGATGCTCTTGACATCATCGCCATAGGCTTCCAGCTGCTTGCGGATCCAGCGCGGGATCTCGGCGCCGCAGGCGTCGGAGAAGCGCGCCAGCTTGCTGTAGTTGGTGATCGGCATGATCCCCGGTACCACCGGGATCTTCACGCCCAGCTTCTGCACGCGCTCGACGAAGTAGAAGTAGCTTTCGGCGTTGAAGAAGTACTGGGTGATGGCGCTGTCGGCGCCGGCGTTGGCCTTGCGCACGAAGTTCGCCAGGTCGTCCTCGAAGTTGCGTGCCTGCGGATGCATCTCCGGGTAGGCGGCGATTTCGATATGGAACTGGTCGGCGGTTTCCTCGCGGATGAACTCCACCAGCTCGTTGGCGTAGCGCAGCTCGCCGCTGGCCATGCCCATGCCCGATGGCAGGTCACCACGCAGGGCGACGATGCGCTTGATGCCGGCAGCCTTGTACTGGGCCAGCAGCGTGCGCAGCTCGGCCTTGCTGTCGCCGACGCAGGACAGGTGCGGCGCGGCAGGGACTTTCACTTCGCTTTCCAGCTGCAGCACGGTGTTCAGGGTGCGGTCGCGGGTCGAACCGCCGGCCCCGTAGGTGCAGGAGAAGAAATCCGGGTTGTAGCCGGCCAGCGTGCGAGCGGTGGCAAGCAGTTTTTCATGTCCAGCGTCGGTCTTGGTCGGGAAGAACTCGAAGCTGTAACGGCGTTCCTGAGTCATTTCGAAGGTTCCTTCAGCGTCGGATTGCACACCGCAAAGCGCCGGCAGGCCCCGTAAAAACGGTACCTGCCGGCGGCTGCGGTCGCTGGCTTATCAGTAGCGATAGGCGTGCGGCTTGAACGGACCTTCGACAGCCACGCCGATGTACTCGGCCTGCTTCGGCGTCAGTTGGGTGATCACGCCGCCGAAGCCGCGGACCATTTCCAGGGCCACTTCTTCGTCGAGCTTCTTCGGCAGTACTTCGACGGTCAGGCGCTCGGCCTTCTGCTCGGCGCTCAGGTTGGCGAACTTCTGTGCGTACAGGAAGATCTGTGCCAGCACCTGGTTGGCGAACGAGCCGTCCATGATCCGGCTTGGGTGACCGGTGGCGTTGCCCAGGTTCACCAGGCGGCCTTCGGCCAGCAGGATCAGGTAGTCATCGTTCTGCGGATCGAAGTCGCCGTGGCCGGTACGGTGGATCTTGTGTACCTGCGGCTTGACCTCTTCCCATGCCCAGTTCTTGCGCATGAAGGCGGTGTCGATCTCGTTGTCGAAGTGACCGATGTTGCAGACCACGGCGCGTTTTTTCAGCGCTTTCAGCATGTTGGCGTCGCAGACGTTGACGTTGCCGGTGGTGGTGACGATCAGGTCGATCTTGCCCAGCAGGGCCGCGTCGATGCTGGCTTCGGTACCGTCGTTGATACCGTCCTTGAACGGCGAAACCACTTCGAAACCGTCCATGCAGGCCTGCATGGCGCAGATCGGGTCGACTTCGGTGACCTTGACGATCATGCCTTCCTGACGCAGCGACTGGGCCGAGCCCTTGCCCACGTCACCGTAGCCGATCACCAGGGCCTGCTTGCCCGACAGCAGGTGGTCGGTACCACGCTTGATGGCATCGTTCAGGCTGTGACGGCAGCCGTACTTGTTGTCGTTCTTGCTCTTGGTGACCGAGTCGTTGACGTTGATCGCCGGGATCTTCAGCTCGCCCTTGGCCAGCATGTCCAGCAGGCGGTGCACGCCGGTGGTGGTTTCTTCGGTGACGCCGTGGATCTTGTCCAGCATCGCCGGGTATTTCTTGTGCAGGATTTCGGTCAGGTCACCGCCGTCGTCGAGGACCATGTTGGCGTCCCATGGCTGACCGTCCTTGAGGATGGTCTGCTCGATGCACCACTCGTATTCCTGCTCGGTTTCACCTTTCCAGGCGAACACCGGGATACCGGCGGCGGCGATGGCGGCGGCGGCCTGGTCCTGGGTGGAGAAGATGTTGCAGGACGACCAGCGAACCTCGGCACCCAGGGCAACCAGGGTTTCGATCAGCACGGCGGTCTGGATGGTCATGTGGATGCAGCCGAGGATTTTCGCGCCTTTCAGCGGCTGCTCATCCTGGTACTTGCGGCGCAGGCCCATCAGCGCAGGCATTTCCGACTCGGCGATGATGACTTCCTTGCGGCCCCAATCGGCCAGGGAGATATCGGCGACTTTGAAATCGGTAAAACCTGCAGGCGTGTTTACAGCGCTCATTGAGAGCCTCCATTCGTAGTGTGCGAATGGGCGCCGTTGTGCGTTGAGCGTCCGCGCTATTGCCTGCGGACAACGCCCCTGCCGAGCCTGACAGGATCGAACCTGCTGCAGCGCCCCTCGGCCGGGTGGCGGGAGCGACGACCGCTGGGGGTCATCGCCGGATAAAAACGCGGGGATTATAGCCGGGCTTTTGTGTCGGCCCAAGGACAAAAGCGCGGGCGGCGATCTCCGACTGGCGAATGGTCGTACAAACGCCATGGTCAGCCTTGTTACAAATGCAGCTAACATGTACTGGCAGGGCCCCGGTGGCCCTTCCTTGACATGCCAGGCCGGTAGGAGCACGCATGAATTTCCACACCCGCAAGTGGGTAAAACCCGAAGACCTCAACCCCAACGGCACCCTGTTCGGCGGCAGCCTGCTGCGCTGGATCGACGAGGAGGCGGCGATCTACGCGATCGTCCAGCTGGGCAACCAGCGTGTGGTGACCAAGTACATTTCCGAGATCAACTTCGTCAGCGCCTCGCGCCAGGGCGACATCATCGAACTGGGCATCACTGCCACCGAGTTCGGTCGCACCTCCATCACCCTCAAGTGTGAAGTGCGCAACAAGATCACCCGCAAGGCCGTGCTCACCGTCGAGCGCATGGTCTTCGTCAACCTGGGCGAAGATGGCCAGCCGGCAGCGCACGGGCGCACCGAGATCAAGTACATCCAGGACCAGTTCCCGGATAGCGCTGTCGAGTGACCATGAGGGCCCTATCGCCGGCAACGCCGGCTCCCACAGGTATCGCGTACACCGCTGAACCTTGTGGGAGCCGGCCGGGCGGCGATCCGATTGCCGGCGATAGCGGCCTGTCAGGCAGCGGGCTGCTCGCTGACCCCCTTCACCACCCGCCCCACCGTCAGCCCCTGCACCAGGATCGACGACAGCACCACGATGTAGGTGATCGACAGCAGCAGGTCACGTTCCTCTCCCACCGGCAGCGACAGCGCCAGGGCCACCGAAACACCCCCACGCAAGCCACCCCAGGTCAGAACCCGCACGGTGCCCTTCGGCACGCTGCGCCAGCGCCGCAGCAGGAGGATCGCCGGGGCCACGGTGAGCAGCCGCGAAGCCAGCACCGCCAGCGCCAGCACGCCGCCGGCCGCCAGGTGCAGCCAGTTGAACGGCAGCAGCAACAGTTCCAGGCCGATCAGGGCGAACAGCAAGGCATTGAGCATGTCGTCGATCAGTTCCCAGAAACCGTCCATGTAGCGACGGGTCATGTCGTTCATCGCCAGGTTGCGCCCCAGGTTGCCGATGATCAGACCGGCCACGACCATGGCGATCGGCGCCGACACATGCAGCTCGTAACACATCGCCGAACCGCCGATGACCAGCGCCAGGGTCAGCATGACCTCCACCTGGTACTGCTCGATGCTCTTGATCATGCGGTAGGTGGCATAGCCGATCAGGCCGCCGAAGATCACCCCGCCGATCGCCTCGCGGGCGAACAGGATGGCGGTGTCGGAAACGCTCGGGGTTTCGCCGAGCTGGATGATGCCAAGCAGGACGGTGAACACCACGACCGCCGTGCCGTCGTTGAACAGCGACTCACCGACGATGGTGGTCTTCAGCGGCTTCGAGGCATTGGCGGTACGCAGGGCGCCGAGCACCGCGATCGGGTCGGTCGGCGAAATCAGTGCGCCGAACAGCAGGCAGTAGATCAAGCTGACATGCCAGCCAAACAGCGAGAACACCCAGTGGGCGATAAAGCCGATCACCACGGTGGCGATCAGCACGCCGAAGGTGGCCAGCAGGCCGATCGGCCAGCGGTAGCTGCGCAGGTCGGCGAGGTTGACGTGCAGGGCGCCGGCGAACAGCAGGAACGACAGCATCCAGTGCATCAGCAGGTCGTTGAAATCGATCTGGTTCATCAGGCCTTCGACCCGCTCTTCCAGGCCGGGGAAGCCGATCAGGCTCAGGCCCTGGAGCATCAGGGAGAACAGCAGGGCAGTGACCATCACACCGATGGCCGGTGGCAGGCCGATGAAGCGGTAGTTCACGTAGGTGAGGAGGGTGGTGAGGCAGATAAACGCGGCAACTAATTCGAGCATCCTGATTCCTGTAGCGGCTTCCAAGTCGGTGCCCGTGCAAGACGGGCACAAGGTTTGATGGCCTTTTGACCGCTTCGGGACACAGTTTTTTTCAATGTCGCGATTGACAGCGAGCTGGCCCTTTTGTTGCGGCTGGTTGAAACTCCGCCCTCTGGCGCACGTGGATGGCGAAGGAATCGAGACGTGGTAGCGACCTCCCTGGTGCTCGTCGCGGCACTGTTGCATGCAACCTGGAACACCCTGGTCAAGTTCAGTGGCGAGCGCCTGCTGATGATTGCCAGCATGGACAGTGTGGCGTTGCTGTTCGCCCTGGTCATGGTGGGCTTCGTCGAGCCGCCACCGGCCGAGATCTGGCCCTGGCTGGTGGCTTCGGCGTTCTTCGAGCTGCTCTATCGCGTCCTGCTGATCCAGGCTTACCGGGTCGGCGACCTCGGTCTGGTCTACCCGTTGATGCGCGGCCTGTCGCCGCTGGTGGTGCTGGCGCTGACCCTGGTGTTCGCCGGCGAGGACCTGAGCAGCCAGCAGATCATCGGCATCCTGCTGATCCCTTGTGGCATGGCCTGCCTGCTCTGGCGCGGGGGCGGTGGCGATCGCCTGCCGTGGAGCATGTTGCCGGTGGTGGCGCTGATCGGGCTGTGCATCGGCTGCTACACCTGGCTCGACGGCCAGGCGATCCGTCGCTGGGCGCAGCCGCTGGATTACCTGGTGTGGCTGACCCTTGTCTGCTCCCTGCCGTTTCCCTTGCTGGCGGGTGTGGCGCGTCGCCAGCCGTTCACGCTGTTCTGGCGCACGCAATGGAAGCTGGGCCTGACGGTCGGTGTCTGCGTATTGCTCAGCTACGCTTTGGTGCTCTGGGCCATGCACCTGGGCTCGGTGGCGGAGGCGGCGGCGCTGCGCGAGGTCAGCGTGATCCTCGTGGTGCTGATGGGCATGCGCTACCTCAAAGAACCTTTTGGCGGCCCAAGGCTCTTAGCCTGTGCGCTGGTGCTGGTCGGCATGCTGGTGATGAAGCTCTGACCATGACGATTTCCAACTTCGAGAAGGACCCGAACCCATGACCGTCGCTTTCTGGTGTGTACTGATCGCCCTGCTGCTGCCATACGCGTGCACGATCATCGCCAAGGCCAGTAGTGGCTTCAACTTGCGTGACAATCACGATCCGCGGACGTTCATGGCCGGGCTGGAAGGCTTGCCGAAACGCGCCAATGCGGCGCAGTTGAACAGTTTCGAGATTCTCCCGGCGTTTATCGCGGCGGTGATCATCGCCGATATCGTCGGCAACGCCGAACAGGTGACCCAGGATGTGCTGGCGGTGCTGTTCATCACCACCCGGCTGCTCTACATCATTTGCTACCTGGCGGACTGGGCGGCGTTGCGCTCGCTGGTGTGGTTCACGGGCGTCGGACTGATCATCGGGTTCTTCGTGGCTTCGGTCTGACTTGAGGGCCCCATCGCCGGCAACGCCGGCTCCCACAGGTTTTGTGATGTACGCGAGACCTGTGGGAGCCGGCGTTGCCGGCGATGAGGCCCTGGAAAACAACCGCTTATTTGGCTTCTGTCTGCGGCACCGCAGGCAACGCAGCACCCTTGGGCCACAACAACCAGATCTGCCCCGCCTGCTTCATATCCCCGGCCAACTTGCCCGCCGCTTCACCAGTACCCCAGAACAGATCCGCCCGCACCTCGCCGGTGATCGCCCCACCGGTATCCTGCGCCGCCACCGGCCGCACCACCGGGCTGCCGTCCGGACGGGTAGTGGACAGCCACAGCAGGCTGCCCAGTGGAATCACCTTGCGGTCGATCGCCACGCTGTAGCCGGCGGTCAGCGGTACGTTCAGCGAGCCGCGCGGGCCCTCGTTGCTGTCCGGGCGGGCGCCGAAGAACACATAGCTCGGATTGCTCGCCAGCAGCTCGGGTACCCGCGCCGGATTGGCCTGGGCCCAGGCGTGGATGGCGCCCATGGTCACCTCTTCTTTCTTCAACTGGCCCTGTTCCACCAGCCAGCGCCCGATCGGGCGGTACGGGTGGCCGTTCTGGTCGGCATAGCCGAGGCGCAGTTGCCGGCCATTGTCCAGCTGGACCCGGCCCGAGCCCTGGATCTGCAGGAACTGCAGGTCCATCGGATCGGTCAGCCAGGCCACCACCGGCGCCTTGACGCCCTGGCGCTGGATCACCTCGGCAGTGTCGTAGGGCTTGAGCACGCGGCCTTCAAGACGCCCGCGCAGGCGCTTGCCCTTGAGTTCGGGGTAGATGCTGTCCAGATCCACCACCACCAGGTCGTCGGGGATGCCGTACACCGGCACATGGGCTTGCTCGGTGCGGGTCTGGCTGCCCGGATACACCGGCTCGTAATAACCGGTGATCAGCCCGGTGGCGTTGTTGTCCGCATTGCGCAGGCTGTAGACCTCCAGCCGGGCACCGAGGAATTCGCCGATCTGGCGGGCGTCCGCAGGCACTGCGGCCGCCGCGGCGCAGGTGTCGGCCCAGACCGGGTCGCGCTTGAGGCGTTCGCAGGCGTTGCGCCAGGACTCGAAGCCGGCCACCAGGTCGCTGTCACTGACGGTCGGCAGGTCTTTCCAGGTGGCGTGGGTGTAGGTGGCGATGGGGTGCGGCTTGGTTATTTCCGGGGCACTGCCGTTGCAGCCGGCGAGCAGGGCGAACAGCGAGAAGGTCCAGCCGAGGCGGCGCAGGGGAAGTTTCATGCGGGTATTTCCTTGGCGGTTGGCGTGGGGGATGACTGTCCACGAACAACCCTTAGTTTTCTTGAGGGTATTGGTCTTTGCCGGTCAGGCGAGGATACTGGCCGCCTTTTTTCCCGTTAGCCGATGACCATGATGCTCAAACGTTGTTCCGTCGTACTCCTGGCTTGCCTGACCCTGACCGCCTGCGGCGGTGTCGACCCGAACTCGCCGCTGGGCCAGCGCAAGGCCATCTTCAAGCAGATGCTCAAGACCAGCGAGGACATGGGCGGCATGTTGCGTGGGCGGCTGGCGTTCGACGGACAGAAATTCGCCGATGGGGCAGTGAAGCTCGACGCGTTGTCTCACGAGCCGTGGAAACACTTCCCACAGGTCAAGGAGACGGATGATACCAGCGCGCGGGCGGATGTCTGGGAGAAACAGGCGCGCTTCCAGGAGCTGGCAAGACAGCTGGAAGGGGCTACGGGAGAGCTGGTCGGGGTGACCAGGGCCCAGCCTTTGCAGGCTGCGGCGCTGCAAGGGCCGATGGACAAGGTGGAAGCGGCCTGCAAAGCCTGCCATACGGAATTTCGTAACCATTGATGTTTCGGGACCGCGTTGCGGTCCCGAATCCAGCTTATTTCTCCAGCTCTTCCACCGCTGCCTGAAGCTCCTTGTTCGCCTCGGCCAGCTTGTCCTTGCGCTTGTTGATCTTCTCCGCGTCGCCTTTTTTCATGGCCTTGTCCAGGTCCTTCTTGCGCTGCGCCACTTCATGGCGGGCATCCAGCACCTTCTGTTCCCGTTCCTTGCGCAGCCCGGCGTCGGTGCAGTTGGCCTGCACTTCGCTCAGGGCCTTTTCCAGACCGGCCTGCTGGTCGGCGTTGCCGTGCAGGCGGGCCTGTTCGATCTGGTCGCTGATGCTCTGCCGTTTGGCGGCGCAACCGGTCAGGCCGGGTTGTTCCTCGACGGCCAGGGCGGGCGCGGCCAGTACGGCGCAGAGGGCAAACAGGGCCAGTGGAGAAGTCGATTTCATGAAAAGCTCCGTTGTCGGGCAAGCAGAACTGCTGATGCTGCCCTGATCGGCGCGATTTAGAAACCCTCGATTGCCTCTTCATGCAGACGAGCGGCAAGGCTCCTGACCTGTGGATGCTGGAAGAACGCCACCAGTTGGCTCGCCCGGGATGGCCCCACGCCCGGCTCACGTTGCCATTGCGCTGCGTCCCGCGCGGCCAGGGCGGCCCAGGAATCGCCCAGTTCCAGTTGCCTCGGCGCCGGTATGCCGAGAGCGCGGATCCAGCGGGCGAAGGGTTGCGTGCGTGCCTGCTGGAAGACCTTGTGCCATTGCTGGCTGCTGCGTTCGGCAACCCCCTCGATGCCGAGCAAATCCTGTGGTTGCAGGGCAATCCAGTCGACAAGCCCGTGCATCCGCCCGGCATCGAGCAGCTTGCGCCAGGTGCCCGGGCCTATGCCGGGCATGTCCAGGCCGCGCTTGCCGGCCAGCCATTGCAGGCGTTCGAGAAACTGTTCCCGGCATTCCACCGTTGGCTGCCAGCAGCTCAAGGCGTGATAGGCCTCAGCCGCCGGCGGCTGCACCACGGCCAGGCGCGGGCCGCGCTGTGCCACGTGGTCGAGGCGTGGAATGGTCAGGCCGGCCAGGCTCAGGACGATCTGGTCTCCCGGCTGGATATCCAGTTCCTTCCAGCGTTGCAGCGAACCGGCGCTGACCTGGCGGACCTGGCGATCATCGAGGCGTACCGGGTCGAACTGGATGACTGGCGTGATGCGCCCGGTCCGCCCGATGCGGAAATCCACGGCGCGGACCTCGGCCAGCGCCTGGGCGAAGGGGTATTTCCACGCGGCGCTCCAGTGCGATGCCCCAGCCTGCCAGCGTTCCGCCGGCGGGCGTCGCGCCTGTTGCAGGACCACGCCGTCGCTGGCGAAGGGCAGGGGCGAGCGGTACCAGTGCTGGCGCCAGTGCGCCGCGTCCTCGAAACCTTCGATGGCCTGGCTGAAGCGCTCGGTGTTGGGCAGCCCGAAGGCCGTGAGCAAGGCAAAGCGTTCACGCGGGGATCGCGGGCCCTCCGGCCAGGCCCAGATAAACAGGTCCAGGGCTGCCAGATCTGCTGCGTCGACCTGCTGTCGTGCCATCAGGCCGGCTACCTTGCTGCGCAGGTTGAGGCTTCCCGCGTCGGCCTGGACATGGCTTTCCTGGCGCCAGAACAGCTCGCCTTGCAGCACCAGGTCGTGCGACTCCTTCAACTCGCGCAAGGCCACCGGCAAGTGGGGAATATGCCGGCTCCAGTCATGCCCGTGGGCACCGTCGCCGCGACTGATCAGCTGTACCAGCCGGCCATCCCGGTAGATCAGGGTCACAGCCACCCCGTCTACCTTGGGCTGGATCCACACGTCCTCGCGGCCTTTCAGCCAGGCGGCGACAGCTGCTTCATCGGCCAGCTTTTCCAGACCGGTGTGGGCCACGGGATGCAGGACCGGGCCGGCTGCCCCGGCCAGCGGGTTGCCGGGCGCCGTGCCGCTGCCGGGAAAACAGCTGCGCAGCTGGTGCAGGCGGGCGACATATTGGTCGTACAACTCGTCGCTGATCTTCGCTTCGCCGAGGCTGTGGTAGTAGGTGTCCCACTGGCTGATGCGCTCCTGCAACTCGCTGATTCGCGTGCTGGCGGTTTCTTCCGGCCAGTCGGGGCAGGTGCCGGCGAAAGCGTAGGGGGCGAAACAGAAAAGCAGCAGGGCAATGATCCGGAACATGGCGAGCGTCCTTGCTCTTGGGAGGGAAACCCCAGCCTAGGAAGGTGTTCGTGTGCTGGCCCGTTCAGCTTTGTCAGGGCTTGTTTCCCGGCAACGAAAAAGCCCCGGCCAGAGCACTGGCCGGGGCTTTCTGTACAGCGATTACCGGGTGTTACAGGCCGGCGGCGGCGCGCAGGGCGTCAACGCGGTCGGTACGTTCCCAGGTGAAGGTGGTGAAGGTGTCGTCGCCGACGGTCTTCTGCTGCGGAGTACGGCCGAAGTGACCGTAGGCTGCGGTTTCCTGGTACATCGGGTGCAGCAGGTCGAGCATGGTGGTGATCGCGTACGGACGCAGGTCGAAGCACTCGCGCACCAGCTGGATGATCTTGTCGTCGGAGATCTTGCCGGTGCCGAAGGTGTTCAGCGAGATCGAGGTCGGCTGGGCCACGCCGATGGCGTAGGAAACCTGGATTTCGCAACGCTCGGCCAGGCCGGCGGCAACGATGTTCTTGGCCACGTAGCGACCGGCGTAGGCGGCCGAACGGTCAACCTTGGACGGGTCCTTGCCGGAGAACGCGCCGCCGCCGTGACGGGCCATGCCGCCGTAGCTGTCGACGATGATCTTGCGACCGGTCAGGCCGCAGTCGCCCACCGGACCGCCGATGATGAACTGGCCGGTCGGGTTGATGTGGAACTGGGTGCCCTTGTGCAGCAGCTCGGCTGGCAGGGTGTGCTTGACGATCAGTTCCATCACCGCTTCCTGCAGGTCTTTCTGCGAGACCTCGGGATTGTGCTGGGTCGACAGCACGACCGCATCGATACCGACGACCTTGCCGCCTTCGTAGCGGCAGGTGACCTGCGACTTGGCATCAGGACGCAGCCATGGCAGCAGGCCGGACTTGCGCGCTTCGGCCTGGCGCTCGACCAGGCGGTGGGAGAAGCAGATCGGTGCTGGCATCAGCACGTCAGTTTCGTTGCTGGCGTAGCCGAACATCAGGCCCTGGTCACCGGCGCCCTGGTCTTCCGGCTTGCTGCGGTCGACGCCCTGGGCGATGTCCACGGACTGCTTGCCGATGATGTTCATGACGGCACAGGTGGCGCCGTCGAAGCCGACGTCGGAGCTGTTGTAGCCGATCTCGGTGATGACGTTGCGGACGATGTCTTCCAGGTCGACCCAGGCCGAGGTGGTGACTTCGCCGGCAATGATGGCGACGCCGGTCTTCACCAGGGTTTCGCAGGCCACGCGGGCGTATTTGTCTTGCGCGATGATGGCGTCCAGCACCGCGTCCGAAATCTGGTCGGCGATTTTGTCCGGATGCCCTTCAGATACGGACTCGGAGGTGAAAAGGGAGTATTCGCTCATCTCGACGGGTTCCTGAATTTACTGATGGTGAGTGTTGCCAGTCGGTCGCTGGAAATGGCGAACCTGGAGCTGGAAACCATTACGTAGGCCCACATAGAGGCTGTCTCCGGGAGCCAGTCCCGCAGCGCACGCCCAACGAAGCAGGTCGTCCTGTTCAAAGCCCAGCCAGAGGTCGCCGCAGGCTTCGCGGGCCCACCCCTGGTCGTGGCTGCACAACTCGGTAAGCAACAGGCTGCCGCCTGGTTTGACGCGGTCGGCCAGTTGCCCGAGGGCGGCGGCCGGATCGCTGAAGTGGTGCAGGACCATGTTCAGCACGACGCAATCGGCCTGGCCTTCGGTACTACCGAGGGCATCGGCCAGTTGCAGGTTTACGTTAGCCAGGCGTTCACGCTGGCAGACCTGGCGCGCCAGCTCGAGCATGGTCGGGCTGTTGTCCAGCGCGGTGACCCTGGCGAAGCGGCGGGCCAGTTCGGGAAGGAACTCGCCGTCGCCGGGACCGACCTCCAGGGCCGTGGCGCCGGGCTCGAAGCTCAGTTTGTCGAGCAACGCCAGGAGGCTTTCGCGGTACTGGGCGAGACCGGCGATCAGGTCCTGCTGGGCGCGGAATTTTTCTTCCACGCGCAGGAAGAAATCCTGGCGGGTGGTGGCCCGGCGCTGCTGGACCTGGTCGATCCGCGCCTGCATCTCGCCCGGCAGCGGCAGGCCATCGACCTCTTCGAGCAGCGCCGCGTGCAGCTTGCCGCCGAGGCTGAAGCCGTCGGGCAGGGCGCGGCGATAGAAGATCGCGTTGCCTTCGCGGCGGGTCGCCACCAGCTCGGCCTGGGCCAGCACCTTCAGATGGTGGCTCATGCCGGACTGGCCGATGGCGAAGATCTGCGCCAGTTCCAGCACGCCGAACGAATCGTTGGCCAGAGCACGCAACACGTTCAGGCGCAGGGGATCGCCGCCGGCCTTGCACAGGGCGGCCAGGCGTTCGCTTTGCTGCTGATCGGGAACGGTTACGGGGCTGTTCATAGGGGCGGCAGTCTAGTCAGGGCCAACCGGCCCCGCAAGACCAATATCAAAAAGTTTTGATATTGCGCGATGGGCGGAGGGAAAAGCGCCGACGCGACAGGCATTTTCGGCTGTTTCGTCGGTCAAACCACGGAATCGCCCGGCAATCGCAGGAAAATCGTTCCAGTTCGACCATCCGTGATTGCCCCGGGAGGGGTGCCTGGGCGAAAATGGCCGCCTTTTTTTCCGTCAGTTCCTTTTCAAGTTTTCCAGGAGACAAGCGATGCCGAGCCGTCGTGAGCGTGCCAACGCCATTCGTGCACTGAGCATGGATGCCGTGCAAAAAGCCAACAGCGGCCATCCCGGTGCCCCGATGGGCATGGCGGATATCGCCGAGGTGCTGTGGCGTGACTTCCTCAAGCACAACCCGGCCAACCCGAGCTTCGCCGACCGCGACCGTTTCGTTCTGTCCAACGGTCACGGCTCGATGCTGATCTATTCGCTGCTGCATCTGACCGGCTACGACCTGTCGATCGACGACCTGAAGAGCTTCCGTCAACTGCACAGCCGCACCCCGGGCCACCCGGAGTTCGGCTACACCCCGGGCGTCGAGACCACCACCGGCCCGCTGGGTCAGGGCCTGGCCAACGCCGTCGGCTTCGCCATTGCGGAAAAGGTACTGGGCGCCCAGTTCAACCGTGAAGGGCACAAGGTCGTCGACCACAACACCTATGTGTTCCTCGGCGATGGCTGCATGATGGAAGGCATTTCCCACGAAGTCGCTTCCCTGGCCGGCACCCTGGGCCTGGGCAAGCTGATCGCCTTCTACGACGACAACGGCATCTCCATCGACGGTGAAGTCGAAGGCTGGTTCACCGACGACACGCCGAAGCGCTTCGAATCCTACAACTGGCAGGTGATCCGCAACGTCAACGGCCACGATGCCGACGAGATCAAGACCGCCATCGAGACCGCACGCAAGAGCGAGCAGCCGACCCTGATCTGCTGCAAGACCATCATCGGCTTCGGTTCGCCGAACAAGCAGGGCAAGGAAGACTGCCACGGCGCGCCGCTGGGCAACGACGAAATCGCCCTGGCGCGCAAGGAACTGAACTGGAACCACGGTCCGTTCGAAATCCCTGCCGATATCTACGCCGAGTGGAACGCCCGCGAAGCCGGTGCCAAGGCCGAAGCCGAGTGGAACCAGCGTTTCGATGCCTACGCCGCCGCCTTCCCTGAGCTGGCCAGTGAGCTGAAGCGTCGCCTGAACGGCGAACTGCCGGCCGACTTCTCCGAAAAAGCCGCTGCCTACATCCAGGAAGTCGCTGCCAAGGGCGAAACCATCGCCAGCCGCAAGGCCAGCCAGAACACCCTGAACGCCTTCGGCCCGCTGCTGCCTGAGCTGCTCGGCGGCTCCGCCGACCTGGCCGGTTCCAACCTGACCCTGTGGAAAGGTTGCAAGGGCGTCAGCCATGAAGATGCCAACGGCAACTACATGTACTACGGCGTGCGCGAATTCGGCATGACCGCGATCATGAACGGCGTCGCCCTGCACGGTGGCCTGGTGCCTTACGGCGCGACCTTCCTGATGTTCATGGAATACGCCCGCAACGCGGTACGCATGTCCGCCCTGATGAAGCAGCGCGTGATCCACGTCTACACCCACGACTCCATCGGTCTGGGCGAAGACGGTCCGACCCACCAGCCGATCGAGCAACTGAGCAGCCTGCGCAGCACGCCGAACCTGGACACCTGGCGTCCAGCCGACGCGGTCGAATCGGCCGTGTCCTGGAAGTCCGCCCTGGAGCGCAAGGACGGTCCTTCGGCACTGATCTTCTCGCGTCAGAACCTGCAGCATCAGGAGCGCAGCGCCCAGCAGATCGCCGATATCGCCCGTGGCGGCTACGTCCTCAAGGACTGCGCCGGCGAGCCTGAGCTGATCCTGATCGCCACCGGTTCCGAAGTGGGCCTGGCCGTGCAGGCGTTCGACAAGCTCAGCGAGCAGGGCCGCAAGGTCCGCGTCGTATCGATGCCGAGCACCAGCGTGTTCGACGCCCAGGACGCTGCCTACAAGCAGTCGGTACTGCCGCTGGAAGTCGGTGCGCGCATCGCCATCGAAGCTGCCCATGTTGACTTCTGGTACAAGTACGTCGGCCTCGAAGGTCGCATCATCGGCATGACCACCTACGGTGAATCGGCTCCGGCCGGCGCGCTGTTCGAGGAGTTCGGCTTCACCCTGGACAACATCCTGGGCACCGCCGAAGAACTGCTGGAAGACTGATGTAAGGATCCGCGGGCGCTGTCGCCCGGAATCGCGGGCAAGCCCGCTCCCACAGTGGCCGATAAACCCTGTGGGAGCGGGCTTGCCCGCGATTGAGGCGACACAAATCCCGCGGTTTGTGCCGATAGATCTGCTCCGTGAGCTGCCAATGCCCCAACCGCGTCCCTACAGAGTTGCACTCAATGGTTATGGCCGTATCGGTCGTTGCGTCTTGCGCGCACTTGTCGAGCGGGGGGCGAAGGCAGGCTTCGAGATCGTTGCATTGAACGATCTGGCCGACCAGGCCAGTCTCGAATACCTGACGCGCTTCGACTCCACCCACGGGCGTTTTCCCGGCGAAGTGAAGGTCGACGGCGACTGTCTGCATATCAATGGCGACTGCGTGAAGGTCCTGCGCAGTGCCACTCCCGAGGGCATCGACTGGGCGGCGCTGGACGTCGACCTGGTGCTGGAATGCTCCGGGGCCTACAACACCCGCGCCGATGGCCAGCGTTTTCTCGACGCCGGCGCGCCGCGGGTACTGTTCTCGCAACCCATGGCCAGTGAAGCCGATGTCGATGCCACGGTGGTCTACGGCATCAATCAGGACTGCCTGAGCGGCGCCGAGACCCTGGTCTCCAACGCTTCCTGCACCACCAACTGCGGCGTGCCGCTGCTGCGCGTGCTGGACCAGGCGTTCGGCATCGAGTACGTGTCGATCACCACCATCCACTCGGCGATGAACGACCAGCCGGTGATCGACGCCTATCACCACGAAGACCTGCGCCGCACGCGTTCGGCCTTCCAGTCGGTGATTCCGGTGTCCACCGGCCTTGCCCGCGGCATCGAGCGCCTGCTTCCGGAACTTGTCGGGCGAATCCAGGCCAAAGCCGTGCGGGTGCCGACGGTAAACGTGTCGTGCCTGGACATCACCCTGCAGACCACCCGCGACACCACGGCCGCCGAGGTCAACCAGGTGCTGCGGGAGGCCGCCTTGAGCGGGCCGCTGCAAGGGCTGCTGGCCTACACCGAACTGCCTCACGCCAGTTGCGATTTCAACCATGACCCGCATTCGGCCATCGTCGATGCCAGTCAGACCCGTGTTTCCGGCCCCCGTCTGGTGAACCTGCTGGCCTGGTTCGACAACGAATGGGGCTTTGCCAACCGCATGCTCGACGTCGCAGATCATTTTCTGCGCGTCGTCGACAACCACCAACGCACCACCAGCAAACAGCCCTGAAGGACTGCATTCATGACCGTTTTGAAGATGACCGACCTCGACCTGCAAGGTAAGCGCGTACTGATCCGCGAAGACCTCAACGTCCCTGTGAAGGACGGTGTGGTTGCCAGCGACGCGCGCATCCTCGCTTCGCTGCCGACCATCAAGCTGGCCCTGGAGAAGGGCGCGGCGCTGATGGTCTGCTCGCACCTGGGCCGTCCGACCGAGGGCGAGTTCTCTGCCGAGAACAGCCTGAAGCCGGTCGCCGACTACCTGAGCAAGGCCCTGGGCCGCGAAGTGCCGCTGGTCGCCGACTATTTGGACGGCGTCGAGGTCAAGGCCGGTGACATCGTGCTGTTCGAGAACGTGCGCTTCAACAAGGGCGAGAAGAAGAACGCCGACGAGCTGGCGCAGAAATACGCCGCGCTGTGCGACGTGTTCGTCATGGACGCTTTCGGCACCGCCCACCGCGCCGAGGGCTCGACCCACGGTGTTGCCAAGTTCGCCAAGGTCGCCGCTGCCGGCCCGCTGCTGGCTGCCGAGCTGGATGCCCTGGGCAAGGCCCTGAAGGCCCCGGCCAAGCCGATGGCGGCCATCGTCGCCGGTTCCAAGGTGTCGACCAAGCTGGACGTGCTGAACAGCCTGAGCCAGATCTGCGACCTGCTGATCGTCGGTGGCGGCATCGCCAACACCTTCCTCGCCGCTGCTGGCCACAAGGTCGGCAAGTCGCTGTACGAAGCCGATCTGGTCGAAACCGCCAAGGCCATCGCTGCCAAGGTCAACGTGCCGCTGCCGGTTGACGTGGTGGTGGCCAAGGCCTTCGCCGAAGACGCCGAAGCCACCGTCAAGTCGGTGGCCGACGTGGCCGACGACGACATGATCCTCGACATCGGCCCGAAAACCGCCGAGCAGTTCGCCGAGCTGCTGAAGTCGTCGAAGACCATCCTGTGGAACGGCCCGGTCGGCGTGTTCGAGTTCGACCAGTTCGGCAACGGCACCAAGACCCTGGCCAAGGCCATCGCCGACAGCGCCGCGTTCTCCATCGCTGGCGGCGGCGACACCCTGGCAGCCATCGACAAATATGGCGTGGCAGCTGATATCTCCTACATTTCTACCGGTGGCGGTGCGTTCCTCGAATTCGTCGAGGGCAAGATCCTGCCGGCGGTCGAAGTGCTGGAACAGCGGGCCAAGGCCTGAGTCGCCGGGGCCTGGCAAAGGGAGCGAACCGATGATCAAGCGACTGTCACTGATGCTCATGACCGCCGCGCTGGGCGCCTGCTCCGGCACGCCCGAGTCCGCTCCCGACCAGCCTGCCGCCGAAAAGGGCGGCTGCTACCAGTCCGAATGGCAGGCCGAGACCGTGCCGGTGATCAACAAGCGCCTCGGTCCGGACGGCCTGGAAAAATACGACGACGACCATCAGCGCCGGGCCAAGGGTTGCCCTTGATCGGCTGACGACAACCAGTCGCCTGCTTTGTGGTCTGCTGGAGGAATGGAATGAAAGGCGTTCTGGCCGTGATGGTCATGGCGGTACTCGCGGGATGCGCAAGCTTCAAGTCCGAGCCACCGGTGGCCGACACATGGACCACCTGGGTCTGCGACAGCAAGGTCCAGGTGCTCTGGCGCACGGTTGGCAACGACATGGACGTACGCCTCGGTGGCGGTGACCAGGTCTACCGGCTCAAGCCCGAGCCGGCGGGGTCCGGGGCGCTGTACAGCGATGGCGTGCTGGCCTTTCACACCAAGGGCGATGAGGGCCTGGTGTACTGGGTAGCGACCAACGATTTGATAGGGCGGGGCTGCAAGGCACCGTGACTGGCCGGGTCGGCCTGATATGCCGGCTCACACAACTTGAACAGCAACCGCCGCTGCGGCAGGCTTGCACGAAATAACGACGCTTGTCGGGAGAGAGATACACAATGGCACTCATTAGCATGCGCCAGATGCTGGACCACGCCGCCGAATTCGGTTACGGCGTTCCGGCTTTCAACGTCAACAACCTCGAGCAGATGCGCGCCATCATGGAAGCGGCCGACAAGACCGACTCCCCCGTGATCGTCCAGGCTTCGGCCGGTGCCCGCAAATACGCTGGCGCGCCGTTCCTGCGTCACCTGATCCTGGCGGCCATCGAAGAATTCCCGCACATCCCGGTGTGCATGCACCAGGACCACGGCACCAGCCCTGACGTCTGCCAGCGTTCGATCCAGCTGGGCTTCAGCTCGGTAATGATGGACGGCTCGCTGCGTGAAGACGGCAAGACCCCGTCCGACTACGAATACAACGTCCGCGTGACCCAGCAGACCGTGGCATTCGCCCACGCCTGCGGCGTGTCCGTGGAAGGCGAACTGGGTTGCCTGGGCAGCCTGGAAACCGGTCAGGCCGGTGAAGAAGACGGCGTTGGCGCCGAAGGCATCCTGGATCACAGCCAGATGCTGACCGACCCTGAAGAGGCCGCCGACTTCGTCAAGAAGACCCAGGTCGACGCCCTGGCCATCGCCATCGGCACCAGCCACGGTGCCTACAAGTTCACCAAGCCGCCTACCGGCGACATCCTGGCGATCGACCGCATCAAGGCGATCCACCAGCGCATTCCGAACACCCACCTGGTGATGCACGGTTCGTCCTCGGTTCCGCAGGACTGGCTGGCGATCATCAACGAGTTCGGTGGCGACATCAAAGAGACCTACGGCGTACCGGTCGAAGAGATCGTCGAAGGCATCAAGCACGGCGTGCGCAAGGTCAATATCGACACCGACCTGCGTCTGGCTTCCACCGGTGCGATCCGTCGCTTCCTGGAACAGAACAAGTCCGAGTTCGACCCGCGCAAATACTTCGCCAAGACCGTCGAAGCCATGCGTGACATCTGCATCGCCCGCTACGAAGCCTTCGGCACCGCTGGCAACGCCTCGAAGATCAAGCCGGTCTCCCTGGACGAAATGTACCTGCGTTACGCCAAGGGCGAGCTGGCCGCCAAGGTCAACTGAGTTCTCCCCGGGTAAAGAAGAAGGGACTGCCAAGGCAGTCCCTTTTTTTTGATTGCCCCGCTCCTACGACCGTTAGTCGGCGAACTATCTATTGGCCTTGTGCCAGCTTTAGATTTGTAACACTCGGGTCTAGAGTGAATTCCGGCAGAATTTCAATTGGAAAACTGACGCTGGTTGCCACATAGAGAAGCAGCATGGAATGCGCTCAAACCCCCATACAAGAGGGCGCGTCAACACTATTGGTGGTTGATGACTACCCGGAGAACCTGATCAGCATGCGTGCCCTGCTGGCGCGCCAGGACTGGCAGGTGTTGACCGCGTGCTCGGGCATCGAGGCCCTGAGTACCTTGCTCGAACATGAAGTCGACCTGGTTCTGCTGGACGTACAGATGCCAGGCATGGACGGCTTCGAAGTCGCTCGCCTGATGCGCGGCAGCCAGCGCACGCGCCTGACCCCGATCATCTTCCTCACGGCCAACGAGCAAAGCCAGGCGGCGGTGCTCAAGGGCTATGCCAGCGGTGCCGTGGATTATCTGTTCAAGCCATTCGATCCGCAGATCCTCAAGCCCAAGGTGCAGGCCCTGCTCGACCAGCAGCGCAACCGCCGGGCCTTGCAGCGCCTGACCCGCGACCTGGAGGCGGCCCGGGCCTTCAATGCCTCGGTTCTGGAAAACGCCGCCGAGGGCATCCTGGTGGTGGCCGAGGACGGCACCATCCGTTTCGCCAATCCGGCAATTTCCCGTCTGCTGATGGCCTCCGTCGACCAGTTGCAGGGCGCCTGCCTGCTGGAGTTCGTGCTGTCGCCGACGGCAAACCAATGGCGTGAATCGGCCTTCTACCAGGCCTATCTGGAGCGGGACATCTACCGCCTGCATGACGCGGTACTGCGTACCAGCAACGGCCAGGCCCTGTCGGTGGCGCTGTCCTGCGCGGCATTGCCGGGCGAGCAGCGGGCGATGGTGGTGACGGTGCTGGACATGTCGGTGGTGCGCAGCCTGCATCAGCAACTGGAACAGCAGGCGGTCACCGATCCGCTCACCGGCCTGCTCAATCGTCGCGGTTTCTACCAGGCGGCGGAGAGCGAACTGGTGCGCGCCGAGCATTCGGAAAAGCATCACGCCCTGATGTACCTCGACCTTGATGGCTTCAAGCGGGTCAACGACTTGCTCGGTCACGAAACCGGCGACCAGGTGCTGCACTGGGTCGCCGAACAGTTGAAGGATTGCCTCGGAGGCCACGGCATTCTCGCGCGCATGGGCGGTGATGAATTCACCGCCTTGCTCGACGACCTGGACTACCCGGAGCAGGCGGCGCGCTTTGCCGAGAAATGCATCGAGCGCATGTCGATCCGTCAGCATATCGACGGGCTGGAGGTGATTCTCGGGGTCAGTATCGGCATCGCCATCTATCCCGACTGCGGCGCCAACCTCGACAACCTGCTGCGCGCCGCCGATACGGCGATGTACGCGGCGAAACAGGCCGGGCGCCAGCAGTACCGCTATTACGACCAGGACCTCAACGGCCGCGCACGCTCGCGCCTGATGCTGGAGGACAGCGTGCGCGCGGCGGTGGATAACCAGGACTTCACCCTGGTGTTCCAGCCCCAGGTCGCCTTCGCCGACGGCCGCTTGCGTGGTTTCGAGGCATTGCTGCGCTGGCGCCACCCGAGTGTCGGCGATGTGCCGCCGGGACTGTTCCTGCCCTTGCTGGAGGAGGCGCGGCTGATCAACCGCCTGGCCAGCTGGATCTACCGTCAGGGCGCCGAACAGCGGCGTCTGTGGTGCGGGCATTTCCCTGACGAGCTGACCCTGGGCATCAGCCTCAGCAAGGTGCAGTTCGGCATGCCCAATCTGGTCGAGGAGCTGGGTCAGGTGATTGCTGCCGCCGGCCTGTCCCCGAGCCAGCTGGAAGTGGAAATCGCCGAGACTTCGCTGGTCGACAATATCGACGCAGCGCAGCGGCAACTGCGCCAGCTGCGCGAACTGGGCGTGCGTGTGGCGCTGGACGATTTCGGTGCCGGCGACTGCTCCCTGCGCCTGTTGCGCGACCTGCCCATCGACACCCTGAAGCTCGACCGCCATCTGGTGGCGTTGCTGCCAGAGTCCGGAGCGAACGTGGCGTTGGTGCGCTGCGTGATCGAACTCTGCGAGCAGTACAACATCCGCGTCATCGCCGAAGGCGTGGAAACCGCGGAGCAGGCGGACTGGCTGCGCGAGCATGGCTGCCAGTACGTGCAGGGCTTCCTGGTCGCCCGGCCGATCACCGCCGACGAAGCCGGGCGCTTCCCGGGGTTTTTTGACTGGGGCTCGCTGTAGTTGGTTACACTGCCGCCTTCGTTTCTTCGTTCGCCGCAGCCATGACCGTCCTCAAGTACCTGCAAGCCTATCCGCCCGCCCTGCAAGACCAGGTGCGCCAGTTGATCGCCCGCGATCAGTTGGGCGACTACCTGCAAAAGCGCTATCCGGGCCGGCATGAGGTGCAGAGCGACAAGGCGCTGTACGGCTATGCCCAGGCGCTCAAGCAGGAACACCTGCGCAATGCGCCGAACCTGGACAAGGTGCTGTTCGACAACCGCCTCGACCTGACCCACCGTGCCCTGGGCCTGCACACTGCGGTGTCGCGGGTGCAGGGCGGCAAGCTCAAGGCGAAGAAGGAAATCCGCATCGCTTCGCTGTTTCGCGAGGCAGCGCCGGAGTTCCTGCGCATGATCGTGGTGCATGAGCTGGCGCACCTGAAGGAGGCCGAACACAACAAGGCCTTCTATCAACTCTGTGAATACATGCAGCCCGGCTACCATCAACTGGAGTTCGACCTGCGCGTGTACCTGACCTGGCGCGACCTGCCGGGCAATCAGTGAGTCAAGGAAACCTTTGCATGGAAGTGAGCAAGACCAAGAGCAGTTTCTATCGTCGGCTGTACGTGGCCTGGCTGATCGACAGCCAGACCGCCGCCAGCGTCCCCGCGCTGATGGCCGCCACCGGCATGCCCCGGCGCACCGCCCAGGACACCATCGCCGCCCTGGCGGACCTGGACATCGTCTGCGAGTTCGAGCAGGAAGCCGGAGCGCGCAACCATGCCGGGCAGTACCGGATCCGTGATTGGGGTGCGATCGACAAGGGCTGGATCATCCAGAATCTGCGGGGGATCCGTGAGGTGCTGGGGTATCCCTGATTGATCTGTTGCTTGTTCCGGCCCTATCGCCGGCAACGCCGGCTCCCACAGTGTTCGGTGGTGTACGCAGACCTTGTGGGAGCCGGCGTTGCCGGCGATGAGGCCCTCAAGCCCGGCGCATGCCGATGTGCGGAATGTCATCTTCCAGATAAGCCTCGCCCACCACCTCGAAGCCATGTTTGCGGTAATACCCCTGCAGATGCGCCTGGGCCGAGAGATACACCGGCACGTCAGGCCAGTTCTCCTGCGCTTCTTTCAGCGCCCGCACCATCAGCTCATGCCCAAGCCCCTGGCCACGCCCGGCCTCGGCGATCACCACCCGGCCAATCACCACGTCCCCGCCTTGCGAAATCGGGTCCAGAAGGCGCAGATAGGCCACCAGCCGATCCTCCTGCCAGGCCATCAGGTGGCAGGTATCCCCGCTCAGATCCTGGCCATCCAGGTCCTGGTAGGGGCACTTCTGTTCCAGCACGAACACCTGGTTGCGCAGCTGGAGTACGGCGTAGAGCTGTTCCTTGCCAAGGTCGGTGTGATGTTTGCAGATCCAATCGATGGACATGGGGAAATCTCTCAGTGGGTACGCGCCCGAGGATAGCCCGTTGTCCCTTCCGGGCGAAGGCCGAAGAGTGCGCAAGGCCGGCAGGAATAGAGGCACATGGCTATTATTTGCTGCTGCCACCCGGACGGATGTTTGTGTAGTCTGCTCATTGCGATCGAGTTTTCGGCAGTGCACTTCCCAGCGGTCAAACCACAACGCGGAGCACATCTCCGCTATAGGATTTGAGCATGCCCTTGCTCCGAGTCTTGTGTTTGCTTGGAATGTTGTCAGTTACCCCGGTTCACGCAGAAAAGCTCCGTTTGGTCGCCGATGCCTGGCCGCCTTTTACCGACGCCAGCATGGAGCAGGGCGGGCTCGCCACTGCCCTGGTCAAGGCGGCGCTGGAGCGCGCCGGTTATGCCAGCGATTTCGAGCAGGTGCCCTGGGCGCGGGCGCTGATGGGGATCGGCGACGGTCGCTACGATGTGCTGGTCAACGCCTGGTACAACGAGTCGCGCACCCGTATCGGGCAGTTTTCCGAGGGCTACCTGGCCAATCGCATTCGTCTGCTCAAGCGCAAGGCCGATGCAATCCACTACGAGCGTCTTTCCGACCTCTACCCGCACTCCATCGCCGTGGTCCGCGACTACGCCTATTCCGCCGAGTTCGACAATGATCTGCGCCTGCAGAAAGTCCCGGTGCGCAGTTTTCCCGTGGCCATCGGCATGCTTGCCGCCGGCCGGGTGACCCTGGCCGTGGAAGACGAGTACGTGGCCAGCTGGTACCTGCAACAGGAGCGCAGCAACACCAAGGACCTGATCGAGTTCTTCGGCAAGCCGGTCAGCGAGAACAACCTGCATATCCTGGTCAGCCTCAAGCACCCGCAGCACGCTCAGATCGTCGCCGCCTTCGACAAGGCCATCGGCGCGATGAAGGCCGATGGCAGCTACGCCAGGATCCTCGAACACTACGCCTTCAGGCCGGAGTCCCCTTGATCAGGTGCGCGGCCAGGGTGCGCAGCGGGCCGAGGTGACGGGCGATCAGCGCCAGTTGGGTCTGCACCGTGCGCAGGTTCTCGTCCATTTCTTCGGGCATCTGCTCCAGCTCGATGGCCAGGGCTTCCTCGGCGTCGCTGTGGATCGCCACCGGCTGCTTGCCGGCCAGGCCGCTGGCGATCTCGTCGAGGCTTTGCGCCAGCTTGGCCACTGCACCGTCGATCAGTTGCGCATGGGCTTCGGCCGGCAGGGTGCTTTCGCGGTGTGCGCCAAGGGCCGAGAGGTAGCTGAGCAGGGTGTGCGAGAGCACCAGGAAGCGGAAGCCGGTATCTGCTTCCTTCCTGAAGTGCCCGGGTTCCATGAGCATGTTGGACAGGGTGGTCGACAGCGCGGCATCGGCGTTGTGCGCGTTGCGCCGGGCCAGGCGGTAGGCGAGGTCGTCCTGCTTGCCCTGGGCGTACTGCTGCATGATCTGGCGCAGGTACAGGCTGTTGCAGGTCAGGGTGTTGGCCAGCACCTTGTTCAGGCGGCGGCCCTGCCAGTCCGGGAGGAACAGGAATACCGCGAGAATGGCGATCAGGCTGCCCACCAGGGTATCGAACAGGCGCGGCAGGAACAGGCCGTAGCCATCGCCGATCTGGTTGAAGCAGAACAGCACCATCAGGGTGATCGCCGCGGTCGCCAGGGTATAGCGGGTGGTGCGGTTGACGAAGAACACCACCCCCGCGGCCACCGCGAACAGCGACTGGATCAGCGCGTTGGGGAACAGGTCGAACAGCGCCCAGCCGACCGTCAGGCCGATGGCCGTGCCGATGATCCGCTGCACCAGCTTGCGCCGCGTTGCACCGTAGTTGGGCTGGCAGACGAACAGCGTGGTGAGGATGATCCAGTAGCCCTGGGTCGGGTGGATCAGGTGCACCATGCCGTAGCCGATCGACAGGGCCAGGGGCAGGCGCAGGGCGTGGCGGAAGATCAGCGAGGTCGGCGTCAGTTGCAGGCGCAGGCGGGTCCAGACGTCCTTGAAGTTGCGCGGCGAGCGGTCGAGCAGGCTGGAGTCGGTGTTGTCGGCCAGGTTGTCCGGGTTGCTGGCATCGCTGAGCAGGCGGTCGAGGGTCGCCAGGTTGGCCGCCAGCGCCCGCAGTGAGCGGAGCAGGCCGCGCCAGGCCGGGTTGCTCTGGATGCGCAGGTGCTCCAGCGAGGCGTTGAGGTCTTCCAGGGCCTCGGCGAAGTTGCTGTTGAAGACGAACGGCTGGCGTAACTGGATCGACGTCGACAACTGCTGGCAGGCGCTGCCCTGCTGGCGCAGCAGGCGCTGGCAGCGGAACAGCACGTCGCTATGGAAGAAGGCCTCGGTCAGGGCGTTGTACGGGTAGTGCGAGGAGCTGGCCCGTTCGTGGATGTCCTGGGCGAGGAAATACAGCTTCAGGTAACGACTGACCTTGGAGCTGGGGCGGCCATTGCCGACCCGGTGCAGGATGATTTCCTTGGCGCTGTTCAGCGCCGCCACCACCTTGCCGTTCTGCTGCGCCAGCTCCAGGCGGCGGGCTTCCACGTCGAGGCCGCGGATCGGCTCGAACAGGGTGGCTTTGAGCTTGAGGTAGGTACCCAGCTCACGGAACAGCCGGGCCAGGCTCTGCTGCACCGGCTGGTTGGAAAACATCGCCTGCCACAGTACCGAGAGCAGCCCGTACCAGGCCGCACCGGCCACCAGCAGCAGCGGTTCGTGCCAGAAGTCAGCGACCTCGCCACCGCGCTGGTCCACGCCGATCATGGTGTACACCGAGAGAATCAGGGTGGCCTGGGCAATCGCCCCGTAGCGCTCGCCGAGGGCGCCGAGCATGGTCAGGCCGAACGCCGCCAGGGCCATGGAGATGACGAAGATCCACGGATAGGGGAACAGCAGCTCTACCGACAGCGCGGCGACGGTGAAGCACACCAGGGTCACCGCCAGGGCGTTGAGGCGGCCCTGCCAGCTGTCGTCGGTTTCCGCCAGGGCGCTGGCGATGATGCCGAGGAACAGCGGGATCAGCAGGTTCATCTGGTCCTGGTACCAGCACAGCGCCATGCTGCCGGTCAGGGCGATCAATACCCGAATGCTGTAGCTGAATTTGTCCAGCGCCCACAAACGACGCAACGACTGACGAAACGAAGAAGAAGACATGATGGACGACGGGGCCTGCCGAACGGGGGAGCTGAAGTGAGCGGTCACCGCGACGTAAAGTCGTCGCGGTGGTCACGTACCAGCAAAATGCGTTCCGTGATTGGCGCTGATTCTAGACGAACTGCGCCGCCGCGTAAGCCGAGGCCCAGGCCCACTGGAAGTTGAAACCGCCGAGGTGGCCGCTGACGTCGAGCACTTCGCCGATGAAGTACAGGCCAGGACTTTTCAGCGATTCCATGGTTTTCGACGAAACCTCGCGGGTATCCACGCCACCGAGGGTCACTTCGGCGGTGCGGTAGCCCTCGGTGCCGGCCGGCACCAGTTGCCAGTTGCCCAGCTTGTCGGCGACCTGGGCCAGCTCGCCGGGGGTGTACTGCTTCATCGGCTTGGAGGCGAACCAGTGCTCGGCCAGCAGGTTGGCCATCTTCTTGGTGAAGATCTCGCCGAGCAGGGTCTTCAGCTCGCTGTTGGGGCGCTCGGCTTGCTGCTGTTGCAGCCAGGTCAGGGCGTCGTGGTCCGGCAGCAGGTTGATCTCCACCGTGTCGCCGGCTTCCCAGAACGAGGAAACCTGCAGGATCGCCGGGCCACTGAGGCCGCGGTGGGTGAACAGCAGGTTTTCGCGGAAGCTGGTGCCGTTGCAGCTGGCGATGCAGTCCACCGAGGTGCCGGACAGCTCGCTGCACAGGGCCTTGAGCTGGTCGGTGATGGTGAAGGGCACCAGGCCGGCGCGGGTCGGCAGCAGGGCGTGGCCGAACTGGCGGGCGACCTGGTAGCCGAAGCCGGTCGCGCCCAGGGTCGGGATCGACAGGCCGCCGGTGGCGATCACCAGGGACTGGCACTGGAACTGGCCGGCGCTGGTGGTCAGCAGATAGCCGTGTTCGAGCTTCTCGATCTGCTCGATGCGGGTGTCCATGCGCAACGTGGCGCCGGCGCTGTCGCACTCGTCGAGGAGCATCTGCAGGATGTCGCTGGACTTGTTATCGCAGAACAGCTGGCCGAGTTTCTTCTCGTGATAGGGCACGCCATGCTTGGCGACCATCTCGATGAAGTCCCACTGGGTATAGCGGGCCAGGGCGGACTTGCAGAAATGCGGGTTCTGCGAGAGGAAATTGCCCGGCTCGGTGTACATGTTGGTGAAATTGCAGCGACCGCCGCCGGACATGAGGATTTTCTTGCCCGGCTTGTTGGCGTGGTCCAGCAGCACGACCCGACGGCCGCGCAGGGCGGCGGTACGGGCGCACATCAGCCCGGCAGCGCCGGCGCCGATGATGATCACATCGGTGGAGTGCATGATTTTTCTCTAGATGTTAGGCCCTCATCGCTGGCAAGCCAGCTCCCACAGGTACTGCATGCACCGCACCTGTGGGAGCTGGCTTGCCAGCGATGAGGCCCTCAAGAACTCAGATGATCCGGACCTTGAGCGAACGCCCCTTGATCTTGCCGCTGTTGAGCCGCTGCATGGCCTGCTTGGCCAGCGCCCGTTCGACCGCGACGAAGGCCTGGAAATCGAAGATGGCGATCTTGCCCACTTTCTTGCCATCGATCCCGGCATCGCCGGTCAGGGCGCCGAGGATATCCCCCGGGCGCAGCTTGTCCTTGCGCCCGGCGGCGATGCACAGGGTGCTCATCACCGGCACCAGCGGCTCGCCGGCCTTGCTCTTCAGGCTGTCCAGCTGCTCCCAGCGCAGCGGTTTCTTCTGCAGGTCTTCGATGGCCTTGGCGCGATGGCCCTCGGCCGGGGCCACCAGGCTCACCGCCAGGCCTTTCTCGCCGGCCCGACCGGTACGGCCGACACGGTGCACATGAATCTCGGCGTCACGGGCCAGCTCGACGTTGATCACCATGTCCAGCGCATCGATGTCCAGCCCGCGGGCCGCCACGTCGGTGGCTACCAGCACCGACAGGCTGCGGTTGGCGAACACGGTCAGCACCTGGTCGCGGTCGCGCTGTTCCAGGTCGCCGTGCAGGGCTTCGGCAGCGATGCCCTTGGCCTTGAGGTGGTCGACCAGCTCCTGGCACTGCTGCTTGGTGAAGCAGAACGCCACGCAGGACTGCGGACGGAAGTGACCGAGCACGCGGGTCACGGCGCTCAGGCGGTCTTCGGCGTCGATTTCGTAGAAATGCTGTTCGATCTGGCTGTCGTCATGCAGCGCTTCGACCTTGACCTGCTGCGGGTCGCGCATGATCGACGAGGCCAGTTGCTTGATCCCGGCCGGGTAGGTGGCGGAGAACAGCAGGGTCTGACGGCGCTTCGGGGTCTGCCCGACGATATCGCTGATGGCGTCGAAGAAGCCCATGTCGAGCATGCGGTCGGCTTCGTCGAGGACCAGGGTGTTAAGGCCGTCCAGCACCAGGGTGCCCTTGCTCAGGTGCTGCTGCACCCGGCCCGGGGTACCGACGATGATGTGCGCGCCGTGCTCCAGCGAGGCGATCTGTGGTCCGAGGGAGACGCCACCGCACAGGGTGAGGATCTTGATGTTGTCCTCGGCGCGGGCCAGGCGGCGCAGCTCCTTGGCGACCTGGTCGGCCAGCTCGCGGGTCGGGCACAGGACCAGGGCCTGGCAGCCGAAATAGCGCGGGTTGATCGGGTTGAGCAGGCCGATGCCGAAGGCGGCGGTTTTGCCGCTGCCGGTCTTGGCCTGGGCGATCAGGTCCTGGCCCTTGAGGATGACCGGCAGGCTCTGGGCCTGGATCGGGGTCATCTCGGCATAGCCGAGGGCGTCCAGGTTGGCCAGCATGGCGGCGGACAGCGGCAAGGTGGCGAAAGCGGTGGCGTTGGTGGTCACGAGACGGGCCTGCAAAACAAAATGTCGCGCAGTGTACCAGCCTCATGGCCATTCGCCCTGCCTTTGTCGGAAAAGGCGCCGAGTGGTGGGGCGCCTTTCCTGCCGGGTTCAGTGGTCGATTCCGTGCTCCTGTGCGGCATCTTCGCGCCGTGCGCGGCGTCCGTCGGTCTTTGCCAGTTGCAGGAAGATCGCCGCCGCCAGCATGGCCATCAGGCCGATGGTGACGAAGGTCAGCTGGAAGGCGCCGAGGGTGGTTTCCACGCCCTCGGCGCTGCCTGCGGCGGTAAAGCCGCCGAGCAGGGCGCCGGCGCAAGCCACGCCGAGGCTCAGGGACAGCTGCGCCACCACCGACAGCAGGCTGTTGCCGCTGCTGGCGCTGGCGTCGTCGAGGTCGATCAGGGTCACGGTGTTCATCGCGGTGAACTGCATCGAGTTGATCGCCCCGAGCAGGCCCAGTTGCACCAGCAGCACCGCGTGCGGCGTGCTTTCGTTGACCAGGCCGAGACTGCACAGCATCAGCCCGAGCAGCAGGGTATTGATGGTCAGCACGTTGCGGTAGCCGAAGCGCTCGATCAGCGGCCGGGCGATGGACTTGGCCAGCATCGCCGCGGCGGCCAGGGGGATCATGCTCATCCCCGCTTCGGCCGGCGAATAACCTAGCGCCACCTGCAACAGCAACGGCACCAGGAACGGCAGGGCGCCGCTGCCCAGGCGGGCGAACAGGTTGCCGAGAATGCCCACGGAGAAGGTCCGCACGCGGAACAGCTTGGGCGAGAACAGCGGATTGTCGATGCTGCCGGCGCGCAGCCAGTAGGCGGCCAGGCAGGCCATGCCGGCGAACAGCAGCAACATCACCCGCAGGTGCGGCAGGTGCAGTTCGCCGAGGCCTTCCATGGCGATGGTGATCAGCACCATCGCCGCGCCGAACAGGACGAAGCCGATGCCGTCGAAGCGCGTGCGCTCGGAGCCGCGCAGGTCGGGGATGTACTTCCACACCGCGTAGCAGCCGAGAGCGCCCACCGGCAGGTTGAGCAGGAAGATCCAGTGCCAGCTGAGGATTTCCACCAGCCAGCCGCCCATGGTCGGGCCGATCAACGGGCCAAGCAGGCCGGGGATGGTGATGAAGCTCATGATCCGCACCAGCTCCGAGCGCGGATAGGCGCGCAGCACCACCAGGCGCCCGACCGGTAGCATCAGCGCGCCGCCGAGGCCCTGGATGACCCGGGCGCCGACCAGCAGGCCGAGGCTGTTGGCGATGGCGCAAAGCAGTGAACCGAGGCTGAACAGCAGGATCGCGCCGAAGAACACCCGCTTGGTGCCGAAGCGGTCGGCGATCCAGCCGGAGGCGGGGATCAGCAGGGCCACGGTGAGCATGTAGGCGATGATCACCGACTGCATGCGCAGCGGGTCCTCTGCCAGGTCGCGGGCCATGGCCGGCAGGGCGGTGTTGAGGATGGTGCCGTCGAGGGACTGCATGAAGAAGGCGATGGCCACCACCCAGGGGATCCAGCGGGCGGTGGTGGGGTCCAGGGGCGTGCGTTCGGGCATGGAAAGTCCTTGCATGCGCGGTCCTTGTGGGAGCTGGCTTGCCAGCGATGAGGCCGGTACAGGCACCTGTGTTGTCACGTCTGGCCCTATCGCTGGCAAGCCAGCTCCCACAAGGTCGGTGAAAACCTTCAGAGGGTCAGGGTAAGCCGTTTGACCAGCGCCCCCGGCAGATGACTCGATCCGGTCTGGCGCTGGCCATAGGTGCCGGTCGACAGCATCAGCTCGCGTTCCTCGGTCAGGGCTTCCAGCTGGCTACCCAGCAGACTGTAGACGCTGTCATCGAAACGCATGGTGCTGACCGGTGCCTGGATCCGTCCGTCCTCGACCCAGAAGCAGGCGAAGCGGGTCAGGCCGGTCAGGCGGGCGGCGCTCTGGTCCGAGTAGTTCAGGTACCAGAGATTGCCGATGTACAGGCCGGTGCCCAGTCGTTGCAGCACGTCGGCCTCGGCCAGTGCTCCGCCAGCCATGCTCAGGCAGGCCGGTGCCTCCCAGGGCTCTGCACCGTTGGCCTGGCGCTCGAATTCGGCGGCGCTGCGGGCGTTGGTCAGTTGCTCCAGGGCTTGGCCGCGATCGATCAGGCGGACGTCGCTGCGCGGATAACCCTCGCCGGAAAACGCCGGGCTCAACGAGCCGCTGACCTGCTCGGTCATGCTGACCAGCGGGCTGAGTTCGGCCTCGGCGGCGTAAAGCCTTTGCAGCGGGCTGTTCTTGCTGGCGATGGCCTGGGTGGAGAACCCGCCCCAGCCGAGCATGCCAACGATCTCGTCGAGGGCGGCGGGGGCCAGGTAGGCGCGGTACTCGCCGGGCGTGAGTGTCTTCAGCGGTCGACCCAGGTAGTCCAGTTGCTCGCGGGCCTGGGCCAGGCGTCGGGCGAACTGCTCGTCGTCCCACACCTGCCCGGCGTAGTTGGCCTTGACCGCCTGGCCGTTGGCGTGGAACAGGCTCCAGTCGAAGTTGAAGCTGTTGGCCTGGTGCCAGCCGAACGCCCCGAAGGAGCTGGCGAAGCCCCGGCAGACCGGCCCGGCGGCGTAGATGCCGACCAGGTCGAGATCGCCGGCGCCAGCCTCGATGCGTGTCAGTACCTGGGTGCTGTCGGGCAGCGGCTGTTCCTGTTGCAGGCGGCTGTCCCAGGCGCTGTCGTTGAGCATCAGGTACGGATCGGCGGGGATCAGCGGCAAGGTCTGGCGCAGTTGGGCCAGGGCCTCGGCCAGACGCTGGCGGTCGAGCTCGTCGTCGCCGCTGAGGGTCAGGTTGAGGTCGGCCTGGCGGCCGTCGGCGATCAGCTTCAGGGTCGCGTCGGACTGGCGCACATCACCGGCCTGGCGAACCTTGGCGTGGTTGAAGCGGATGAACTGCGAATGTTCGGCGGCGTAGCTCAGGGTGAATTGTTCGGGCGCGTGAACGTTGTCGCGCAGCCAGGCCACCAGGGCCTGGAAGTTGTGCAGGAAGCGGGCGGCCATCAGGCGTCTCCTCCGAATACGTCGATCTGGCTGAAGACACAGGCGGGCGAAGCGTGCCCGACCCGTACCACCTGGTTCGGCTCGCCCTTGCCGCAGTTCGGCGTGCCCAGCACCTGGAAGGTACTGGCGTCGCCCACGGCGCTGAGGTTGCGCCAGAAGCCGGCGGAGATGCCGCGGTAGTTGGGGTTCTTCACCACGCCCTTGAGCTCGCCGTTCTCGATCAACTGGCCCCACTCGCAGCCGAACTGGAACTTGTTGCGCGCATCGTCGATGGACCACGAGCGGTTGGTGCGCATCAGGATGCCGCGCTCGATGCCACCGACCAGTTGCTCCAGGGACTTGTCCCCCGGCTCGATATTGAGGTTGGCCATGCGGTCGATGGGCGCGCGGTTCCAGTTGCAGGCGCGGCTGTTGGCAACGCCGTCGAGGCCAGAGCGGAACTGCGACAGCGCGCCACCCAGCGGACGTTCCAGCAAGCCGTTGCGAATCAGGAACTGGCGGGTGGCCGGGGTGCCGTCGTCGTCATGGCCGTAGCTGGCCAGTTCCTCGCGGATTTCCGGGTCGAAGGTCACATTGAGCAGCTTCGAGCCGTATTGCAGTTGGCCGAAGTCGCTGGCCTTGACGAAGCTGGTGCCGGCGTAATTGCGCTCGTCGCCAAGGATGCGGTCCAGCTCCAGCGGGTGGCCGATGGATTCGTGGATCTGCAGCATCATCTGGTCCGGCATCAGCAGCAGGTCGCGCACGCCGCTCGGGGTGTTGGGTGCCAGCAGCAGTTGCAGGGCCTGGTCGGCGACACGGGCGCCGGCACCGACCAGGCCACAGCGCTGGATTACATCGAAACCGCCTTGCTGGCCGAAGTTCTCCCGGCCCAGGGTGCGGGTCTGGCTGTCGCTGCCGTCGAACGCAGTGACGCTGAAACCGGGGAAGACAAAGCGCTGGGCCTGGCGCAGTTCGGCGCCGGCACTGTTGAAGTAGATCTGCTCGACCTCGGTCAGGCCGAGGCTGGCCTGCCAGTTGACCAGGCGCTGGTCCGCCGGTACCGAGGCCGATTCCTGGTTGAGCAGGTCGTAGCAGTCGGCCAGGGACGGGAAGGCACTGTCGAGATTCGGTGACAGGTAATCGGCGCGGTGGTCGGGTACGGGCTGGTCGCGCAGGTCGAGCAGGGCGTGGGCGGCGATCTGCCGGGCCAGGGCCTCGGCGCGGTCCAGGGCCTGCTGCAGACCGGCCTGGGACAGATCGGCGGTGGCCGCGTAGGCCTCGACGCCGTTGACCCGCACGGTGAGCATGGCGCCTTCGTCACGGCCCAGGCTCGGCGGCTCGGCGATGTTCTTGCGCACCGACAGGTGCTGGTTGGACTGGCGCACATGGCGCAGGGAGAAAAACTCGCCGCCGCTGCGCAGCGCGGCGAAGCGCTGGCGCAGCGGCGTGGTGGAATCGAACATGCGCGGAACTCCGGATACCGGTGGTTCCCCCTCAGAACCACTCGTCTTGCATGCTCGGGCAGGTGTCGTCGCGGGCTTCGAGCAATGCCAGGTCATTATGGCAGGGAGGTACTTCCCAGGTGAGGAAGAATCTCGCCGCCTGCAACTTGCCTTTATAGAAGTCGCGATCCGCCTCGCTGGCCTTGGCCAGGCCCTGTTCGGCGCGGATCGCCTGTTCCAGCCAGCGCCAGCCGACCACGCAATGACCGAAGGCCTTCATGTACAGCGCCGAGTTGGCCAGGGCGGCGTTGACCTTGCCAGTGGCCAGGTCACCAAGCAGGCCAAGGGTCACGCCTTGCAGGCGGTTGAGCAGTTGCTCCAGCGGCTGGCGCAGGTTGTCCAGCGTCGGGTGCTGGTGGGCGCGCTCGCAGGTGCCGGCGATCAGCCGCACCAGTTGCTTGAGCCCGGCGCCGCCGTTCTGCGCCAGCTTGCGCCCGAGCAGGTCGAGGGACTGGATGCCGTGGGTGCCTTCGTGGATCGGGTTCAGGCGGTTGTCGCGGTAGTACTGCTCCACCGGGTATTCGCGGGTGTAGCCATGGCCGCCGAGGATCTGGATCGCCAGCTCGTTGGCCTTGAGGCAGAACTCCGATGGCCACGACTTGACGATGGGGGTGAGCAGGTCGAGTAGCTCGTGGGCCTGCTGGCGCGCCTCGGGGGTGTCGGCAGTCTGGGTGTCGTCGAACAGCCGTGCAGCATACAGGCCCAGATCGAAGGCACCTTCCACATAGGCCTTCTGCGTCAGCAGCATGCGCTTCACATCACTGTGGGCAATGATCGGCACGGCGGCGGTGGATGGGTCCTTGTTGTCCGGCAGGCGACCCTGCGGACGCTGGCGGGCGTAGTCGAGGGAGTACAGATAGCCGGCGTAGCCCAGCATCACCGCGCCCATGCCGACGCCGATGCGCGCCTCGTTCATCATCTGGAACATGCAGGCCAGGCCCTGGTGCGGCTTGCCCACCAGATAGCCGACGCAATTGCCGTTATCGCCGAAGTTCAGCGCCGTCGAGGTGGTACCGCGCCAGCCCATCTTGTGGAACAGTCCGGCCAGGGTCACATCGTTGCGCTGCCCGAGACTGCCGTCGGCGTTGACCAGGAACTTGGGCACGATAAACAAGGAAATGCCCTTCACCCCGGGCGGCGCATCCGGCAGCTTGGCCAGGACCATATGCACGATGTTTTCCGAAAGTGGATGGTCGCCGCCGGAAATGAAGATCTTGTTGCCGCGCAGCCGGTAGCTGCCATCGCCGGCCGGCTCGGCGCGGCTGCGGATATCGGCCAGGGACGATCCGGCGTGGGGTTCGGTCAGGGCCATGGTGCCGAAGAAACGTCCGTCGATCATCGGCTGGAGGAACAGGCGCTTCTGCTCGTCGCTGCCGAAGCTCTCGATCAGGTTGGCTGCGCCCATGGTCAGGAACGGATAGGCCGTGGTCCCGGCGTTGGCCGCCTGGAAATGGGCGAAGCACGCCTGCGACAGCAGGGTCGGCAACTGCATGCCACCGGCCTCGAAATCGCGGTTGGCGTTGAGGAAGCCGGCTTCGAGGAAGGCATCGACCGCCGGTTTCACCTCGGGGATCAGCACCGCCTCGCCGTTCTCGTAGCGCGGCTCGTTCTCGTCGCCCTTGCGGTTGTGCGGAGCGAAATACTTCTCGGCGATGCTCCGCGCCGTGGACAGCGCCGCATCGAAGGTCTCGCGGCTGTGCTCGGCAAAGCGCTCGCGGCGGGTCAGGGCTTCGGCATCCAGCACTTCATAGAGTTCGAACGCCAGGTTGCGGGCGCTGAGCAGGGTCTCGGTCATGGCGGCGGTCCTTTGATCGGGGGTGGAGCGAGTCTAGGCAGGCGGGGGGAGGGTGCACAGGGAAATAGGTTTGGGTGATGGTGGGGTAGAAGGGCGAAGCACGGCGTAGGGGGCTGCGACCGGATCAGGTCTGAAGCTCGTTCAGCTTTGTAGTCCAACTCCGATCCGTTGTCGGAGATTTCGCGCTCTGCATCGGGACCGAGCCGGCAGCCCTGAGACTTGTGGGTGCGGTTTGATGAGTGCTCTCCAGCACGGCGGTCCAACCCATGTCCACAAGCACTTTTTCCCCCTCGCATTCGGCCCGACCGTTCTTCTTCGTGGTGGCGGTTCCGAAGCTGATCATCATGACGTTCTTCACGTCCGGGCTCTATGGCGTGTTCTGGTATCTGCGCAATTGGGACCTCTATCAGCGGGCCACCGGTTCGGTGATGTTGCTGCCGCGCCTCCTGTGGCCTTCGTATTTCCTTTATTCGCTGCTGCATCGGGTCGATCAGCGGATCCTTGCATCTGGGCGTTGTTATCGATGGTCACCTTGGTGGTTGGCGTTCGGGCTGCTGCTGACATTCATCGGCGGCATTGAGTTGCTGATGGTGATGTTGCCCCTGCCGGGTTTTGCGGTGCCGTTGTTACTGGTGGTTGTGCTGTTCCATATGGTTCTGGCGCGGACCCAGCGGGCAATCAACTTTTGTGAGGGCGATCCGCAAGGGGCGGGGAATGCACATCTCTCGGTGATCAATTGGCTGTGGATACTGATCGTGACTTCGGGGTGGCTGGTGCTGGGGGATTCGTGCAATCAGGAAGACGGCCTGCTTGGGGAAGCGGTCCCGGAGGGGGGGGGGCAGATTGATCTCCAGTCTTTTCGACTTTTCTCCTTGGTTTTTCAGACACGGCCTACAGAGATATTTGGGAAATAAGTATCTGATTGGCGGCCCTTAAATTACGAGGTTTTTATGTCCGAAAGCATGAAGTTAGTGGAAGGTGAACCTGCTCAAGCGGTAGCTCAGAAGTTCTATGTGGTTTCGATAAATAAGTTGATTTACATGTCGGTTCTTACTACTGGGCTTTATCTTTTATATTGGTTCTATCGAAACTGGGCTACCTACAGAGATGCCACTGGAGAACATTTGATTCCTATCCTCCGCAGCATCATTCCCGTAATTTTCTTGTATTCGTTGCTCTGGCGGATCGACCAGAGCTTGAAGCGTTCAGGCGTCCAGTACGAGTGGTCACCGAAACCGCTGGCCATGAGCATGTGGTTAATTCTGCTTGCCAGTTTCGGCGTATCAATGCTGATTTCCGCACCCACGGAGCAGTTGAAGGATATTGCGCTCATGAACTTGCAAAACTTGATTCTGACGATAGTGCAATTGGTAGCCCTCGTTTGGGTCGTTTGCAAGATCCAGCGAGCTGTAAATGTTGCAGAAGGGGACCCGGAAGGAGAGTCAAACGCACATTTCAACGGAGCCAACAACGGCTGGATCGGATTGGGTATTGTCATCTGGCTGGTGTATTTCATTTCGGTTGCGATGCTGTTGTCGCTCGCTTACTGAAAGCGGCAGTACTGGTCGGTGTTTGATTGACCAAAAAAACGGGGCAGGTTTCGCGCCACTCCATCTGGAGTGCGCAAAACCCGCCCCGCTTCTTTTCCTTCCGACTATCAGCCGATAGTCATCAGGCTCGCGTTACCACCGGCAGCCGCCGTGTTCACGCTCAGCGCCCGCTCGATCACCAGGCGTTCCAGCGCCACTGCGGTTTCACCCGAGGACAGGCCGTGAACGCCGACGATCGCGCCCGGACGCTTGGCGATCTGCTCGCAGATGCCGCGCAACTGGTCGGAGTCGCCGTGGTGCAGGACCGCGTCGAACGCCACGTCTTCCTTGTTCCAGTCGCTGACCAGCTTGATCCGTGCCTGGACTTCCTTCGGCAGGCGCGAGCGCACCGATTTGCCTGGCTCACCCTCGACCATCAAGCCGTTCTGCTGAGCGCTGGCGGCCCACCCATTTAAGGCAAAACTGGCGTCTAAGATGGAGAAAAAATTCGAGAGTGCCTTACGGAGAGATTTTTCTCGGTGACTTTTGAGAATCGTCCTATAGCGAATCTCAGAATGTGCGTATCTGATTAGAGACCATTCAGTCGAGAGGTTCTCCTCATGTCTACTACCCCAATTTCCACGCCGGCTCTCACGCCACCAATGTTTCATGTGATGTCGGTAAGGAAGCTGGTGATTCTTTCGATTTTCAGTTTCTGCATCTATCTTTTGTACTGGCATTATCGAAATCTGGCTATTTATTGTCGAGCCACCGGGCTTCGGGTTAGCCCTGTACTGCGAGCCTTGTTGGCTCCGCTGTTCCTTTATAGGTTGCTTGTTCTGGTTGATGAAGGGCAGCGCTCTACAAGCTCCGATTTAAAATGGTCACCTAAGAGATTAGCGGTTTGTCTGATTTCAACAGGTATGTTGGCGTTATTGTCAGAGATTCTATTGAGAGGGTGGTATCCGTCTGGGTTGTTGAGGGCGGCTTCAGTGCTGCAGACTAATTTGGGGTTTCAAGTGCTCTATGTGGTTTCTCTTGTGTTGTGGGGGTGGCACCTTTGGTTTATGGCTGCAGTCCAGCGGTCCATAAATTCGCGTGAGCCGCATTCGTGCGCTGCTACTAACAGCCGTTGGAAGCTGGTCGAGTGGCTGTGGGTGATTCCCGGGGTCGGAATGTTGATCTTGGTGATGGTTTATATTTTGGCTCCCTGGATTTTCTGGGCGTACGTGTATTTAACTTAATGGTATTAAACCGAATCTTCAGGGTGACGGTGCGCTTATTTCGTGAGGGTAGTATCTTGCGACATGGTTTGCATGGCTTTTCCTGCAGGTAGAGTTACATCGCGTGTCCTCGGAAAAGACACCCTCTGTGGTTTATTCGGGCGCTGCCTGCTCACCTTGCATATCGATAATGGAATCGATGGCGATCAGTGCTATAAAAAAGGAGAAAGTAGTATGTCGGTAAATGTGTTCGCCGAGAAACAATCTGCTGAGTCTGTAGAGGCTAATGCAGAGTTTTACGCTGTTTCGGTTGTGAAAGTAATTGTAATGGTGATTTTTAGTTTTGGGTTGTACGGCTTTTATTGGAGTTATCAATCTTGGTCAAGATATCGTAGGGCTACAGGTGAGAGTGTAAGTCCCTTTTGGCGCTCTTTATTTTTCTTGTGGTTTCTATATTTTTTATTGAAAAGGCTGGATAAATGCATTCGGGATAAAGGACGCGGTTGCTTCTGGCCTTCGCCGCTTTTGACATCGGCCGTAGTCGCGGGTGTGGCGATTGGGGTTTCAACTTCATGGTATAACTACTATGATGCTGGGCGAGTTGTTTCGGATTTGTTGCGATATCCTTGGTTTGCATTGCATATGGCGCTTGAGTATTACGGGGTCTTGGTGCCAGTAATTCTCGGGGTTTTGCTATGGTTGATTGTGATTGTGCAGAGGGCCATTAACTTTTACGAGGGTAGTGAGGGGCGGGGTTTGTCAGGCTTGTCCTTTGTGAATTGGGTGTTTATGGTTCCGGGAGTTATTGTATGGGGGGTGAATGTTGTGATTGGGATTCCTTTATGGATGCTTTTTTGATTTTATATATTTAATTTAAATAATTCTGCATGTATCAGTTATTCATCGAAGGTTGCGAGTCGCGGGCAAGGATTCTATAGTCAGCATCCACCGGCAGGTGTAATTCAGGTGGCACTCATAAAGGGTTAATCGCGTTAATGTAGGTGAGGATTTTTTACGGCTTCTATCGGCTCCACTTAATTTAGCTAACTTGCAATGAATGGCCGTGGTGGTTTGTGAAGTGCGGTTCCAGTTTCAATCTTGACGGTCGAGTTTTTCGCAAATACAAAAACGGAGCGGGTTCCGCATAACTCCTTCAGGAGTTTGCAAAACCCGCTCCGCTTCGTTCTCCGCCGACTATCAGCCGATAGTCATCAGGCTCGCGTTACCACCGGCAGCCGCCGTGTTCACACTCAGCGCCCGCTCGATCACCAGGCGTTCCAGCGCCACGGCGGTTTCACCCGACGACAGGCCGTGAACACCAACGATCGCGCCCGGACGCTTGGCGATCTGCTCGCAGATGCCGCGCAACTGGTCGGAGTCGCCGTGGTGCAGGACCGCGTCGAACACCACGTCTTCCTTGTTCCAGTCGCTGACCAGCTTGATCCGTGCCTGGACTTCCTTCGGCAGGCGCGAGCGCACCGATTTGCCCGGTTCGCCGTCCAGCACCACTGCCGAACTGCCCACGGCCAGCACCGCAGCCAGTTGGGTCAGCAGGTCGGCTTCGTTGTCGGCCAGGCACAGCACATGCTCGCGCGGCAGGATGGTGTAGCTGTTGCGCTCGCCGGTCGGGCCGGCCAGCAGTCGGCTGATACCGGCCTGCGACTGGCGGGCGAACTGCTCGCAGGTCTGCACCAGGTCGTTCTGTTGCTTGCTGGCAGCCCAGGCCTTGAAGGCTTCGAGCGGTTTCAGCAGTACTTCGCGCAGGCGGCTGTCTGGAGTGTTGCCGGCGTCGCTGCGCTGGAACGATTGCTCGATGGCATCGGCCGGACGGGTCGACAGCAGGCGGTACAGGTACAGCGGGCCGCCGGCCTTCGGACCGGTGCCGGACAGGCCTTCGCCGCCGAACGGCTGCACGCCGACCACGGCACCGACGATGTTGCGGTTGACGTAGACGTTACCAGCATGGGCGTTGTCGATGACCTTGGCGATGGTCTCGTCGATGCGGGTGTGCACGCCGAGGGTCAGGCCGTAGCCGGAAGCGTTGATCTGCTCGATCAACTGGTCCAGGTCCTTGCGGTTGTAGCGCAGCACGTGCAGCACCGGCCCGAAGATCTCGCGTTTCAGTTCGTCGAAGCTGTCCAGCTCGATCAGGGTCGGCATGACGAAGGTGCCGCGCTTGCATTCCTCGGCGTTGGCCAGGGCGACCTGGTAGACCGCACGACCTTTCTCGCGCATGCCCTGGATGTGCTTCTCGATGCCGGCCTTGGCTTCGGCGTCGATCACCGGGCCGATATCCACCGACAGGCGCTCCGGGTTGCCCAGGCGGCTTTCGGCCATGGCGCCCTTGAGCATTTCGATGACGCGGTCAGCGGAGTCTTCCTGCAGGCACAGTACGCGCAGGGCCGAGCAACGCTGGCCAGCACTGTCGAAGGCCGAGGACACCACATCGATCACCACCTGCTCGGTCAGGGCCGAGGAGTCGACGATCATGGCGTTCTGGCCGCCGGTTTCGGCGATCAGCGGGATCGGACGGCCCTGGTTGTCCAGGCGTCCGGCGATATTGCGTTGCAGCAGGCGGGCGACTTCGGTGGAACCGGTGAACATCACCCCCTTGACCCGATCGTCGCCGACCAGGCGGGCACCGACGGTTTCACCACGGCCCGGCAGCAGTTGCACCACGCCTTCCGGAATACCGGCGTCGAGCAGCAGGCGCACGGCCTGGGCAGCGACCAGCGGGGTCTGTTCGGCAGGCTTGGCCAGTACCGGGTTGCCGGCGGCGAGGGCGGCAGCCACCTGGCCGCTGAAGATCGCCAGAGGGAAGTTCCACGGGCTGATGCAGACCACCGGGCCCAGCGGGCGGTGGGCGTCGTTGCTGAAGTCGTTGCGTGCCTGTACCGCGTAGTAGCGCAGGAAGTCGACGGCTTCGCGGACTTCGGCGATGGCGTTGGCGTAGGTCTTGCCCGCTTCGCGGACCAGCAGGCCCATCAGCGGCTGGATTTCGGCTTCCATCAGGTCGGCAGCGCGTTCGAGGATCGCGGCGCGCTCGGCCGGTGGGGTGGCCTGCCAGATCGGAGCGGCGTTCAGTGCACACTGGATGGCATTGTCGACGTCGCCGACGGTGGCTTCCTGGACGTGGCCGACCACATCGCGGTGGTCTGCCGGGTTGAGTACCGGGGCGGCGGCTTCCTGGCTGGCGGCGCAACCGAGCAGCGGCTCGGCTTTCCACGGTGTGTGGGCGCTGGCCAGCAGAGCGCAGGACAGCGAGGCCAGGCGGTGTTCGTTGGCCATGTCGATACCGGCCGAGTTGGCCCGTTCGCTGCCATACAGCTCGCGCGGCATCGGGATGCGCGGGTGCGGCAGGCCGACGCTGCCTTCCTGGGTGGCCATGCGTTCGATGGTGGCGACCGGGTCGGCGACCAGTTCCTGGATCGAGATCGAGTGGTCGGCGATACGGTTGACGAACGAGGTGTTGGCGCCGTTTTCCAGGAGGCGGCGGACCAGGTAGGCCAGCAGCGTTTCATGGGTACCGACCGGAGCGTACACGCGGCACGGACGGTTCAGCTTGCCATCGGCGACCTTGCCCACGACCTGTTCGTACAGCGGCTCGCCCATGCCGTGGAGGCACTGGAATTCGTACTGGCCCGGGTAATAGTTCTGACCGGCAATCTGGTAGATGGCCGACAGGGTGTGGGCGTTGTGGGTGGCGAACTGCGGGTAGATGACTTCCGGCACCGACAGCAGCTTGCGAGCACAGGCAATGTAGGAGACGTCGGTGTAGACCTTGCGGGTGTAGACCGGGTAGCCCTCCAGTCCCTCGATCTGCGCGCGCTTGATCTCGCTGTCCCAGTAGGCGCCTTTTACCAGGCGGATCATCAGGCGGTGACGGCTGCGGCGGGCCAGGTCGATGACGTAATCGATGACGTGCGGGCAGCGCTTCTGGTAGGCCTGGATAACGAAGCCGATACCGTTCCAGCCAGTCAGTTGCGGTTCGAAGCACAGGCGTTCGAGCAGGTCGAGGGACAGCTCAAGGCGGTCGGCTTCCTCGGCGTCGATGTTCAGGCCGATGTCGTATTGCTTGGCCAGCAGGGTCAGCGACAGCAAGCGCGGATACAGCTCTTCCATCACTCGTTCGTACTGGGCGCGGCTGTAGCGCGGGTGCAGGGCCGAGAGCTTGATCGAGATGCCCGGGCCTTCATAGATGCCGCGGCCATGGGAGGCCTTGCCGATGGAGTGGATGGCCTGTTCGTAGGACGCCAGGTATTTCTGTGCGTCGTGCTCGGTCAGCGCCGCCTCGCCGAGCATGTCGTAGGAGTAGCGGAAGCCCTTGGCTTCGAACTTGCTGGCGTTGGCCAGGGCTTCGGCGATGGTCTCGCCGGTGACGAACTGCTCGCCCATCAGGCGCATGGCCATGTCGACGCCCTTGCGGATCATCGGTTCGCCGCTCTTGCCGATGATGCGGCTGAGGGACGAGGTCAGGCCGGATTCGTTGTGGGTGCTGACCAGCTTGCCGGTCAGCAGCAGGCCCCAGGTGGCGGCGTTGACGAACAGCGACGGGCTGTTGCCCAGGTGCGGCTGCCAGTTGCCGGTGCTGATCTTGTCGCGGATCAGGGCGTCGCGGGTGCCCTTGTCAGGGATGCGCAGCAGGGCTTCGGCCAGGCACATCAGGGCCACGCCTTCCTGGGACGACAGGGAGAATTCCTGCAGCAGGCCCTGGACGATGCCGGCACGACCGCTGGCGCTCTTCTGGTTGCGCAGTTTTTCCGCGATCCCGGCGGCCAGCTTGTTGGTGGCTTCGGCCTGAGCGGCCGGCAGACGAGCCTGCTCCAGCAGCATCGGCACCACTTCCTGCTCGGGGCGGCGATAGGCGGCGGTGATGGCAGCACGCAGCACGGATTGCGGCAGGATGCTTTCGGCGAATTCGAGGAAGCACTGGTGGCTGTGGTCGGGCTGCACGTCGCCCGCATCATCGCCATTGTGTCCGGCCTGACCGTTCAGCTCGGTCAGGGTGGCGCCACCCTCCAGCTTCTCCAGATAGTTGAAGATCGCCTGCTTGATCAACCAGTGCGGCGTGCGGTCGATGGACTGCGCTGCTGCCTTGAGTCGTTCGCGGGTCGGGTCGTCGAGTTTGACCCCCAGGGTGGTCGTCGCCATTTCTTATCCTCTTTATTGCCACCGGGCGTGGCTAAGCTGCGGCCAAGATTAGCGGTGCGCGTTTCTGGGTGCAACCTAGTGCAACCCAAATTTTTCCGAGCGGTGGTGCAACTCATCAGGCCGATGAAAACCCCACGACAGAAACGGCTTTTAACAGTGCATTTTCTTATGAAAACCGTGTTTTTTGCGCCAAAAAGGAGCAAAAAAGTGTTGTTGTCGGATTTTTCATTCAAGGTGCAACTGCCTTTGTAAAAAAGGTTGCACCGAATTTGGGTTGTGACATAGGGTTCGCGGCCTGGGTGCAACCCCACGAGGGTTGTTGCTACATAAAAACAAACGCCAGGGCGCAAGACATGACTAACAATCCCATCACGATTACGTTCGTGATCTATATCGCGGCAATGGTGCTGATCGGCTTCATGGCCTATCGCTCCACCAAGAACCTTTCCGACTACATCCTTGGCGGTCGCAGCCTTGGCAGCGTGGTGACCGCGCTGTCTGCCGGCGCCTCGGACATGAGCGGCTGGCTGCTGATGGGCCTGCCGGGCGCCATCTACATGTCGGGTCTGTCGGAAGCCTGGATCGCCATCGGCCTGACCGTCGGTGCCTACCTCAACTGGCTGTTCGTCGCCGGTCGCCTGCGGGTACAGACCGAGCACAACGGTGATGCGCTCACCCTGCCGGACTACTTCGCCAGCCGCTTCGAAGACCAGAGCGGCCTGCTGCGGATCATCTCCGCCGTGGTGATCCTGGTGTTCTTCACCATCTATTGCGCTTCCGGCATCGTCGCTGGTGCCCGCCTGTTCGAAAGCACCTTCGGCATGTCCTATGAGACTGCGCTGTGGGCCGGTGCTGCGGCGACCATCGCCTACACCTTCGTCGGCGGTTTCCTCGCGGTGAGCTGGACCGATACCGTGCAGGCCGGCCTGATGATCTTCGCCCTGCTGCTGACGCCGATCTTCGTGCTGCTCGCTACCGGCGGCGTGGACACTACCTTCCTGGCGATCGAGGCGCAGAACCCGGAAAACTTCAACATGTTCCGCAATGCCAGCTTCATCGGCATCATCTCGCTGATGGGCTGGGGCCTGGGCTACTTCGGCCAGCCGCACATCCTGGCGCGGTTCATGGCGGCTGATTCGGTGAAGTCGATCGCCAACGCCCGTCGCATCTCCATGACCTGGATGATCCTGTGCTTGGCCGGTACCTGCGCCGTAGGCTTCTTCGGTATCGCCTACTTCTCGGCGCATCCTGAAGTGGCCGGTCCGGTCTCCGAGAACCACGAGCGCGTGTTCATCGAGCTGGCCAAGATCCTGTTCAACCCATGGATCGCCGGTGTCCTGCTGTCGGCCATCCTGGCGGCGGTGATGAGCACCCTGAGCTGCCAGCTGCTGGTCTGCTCCAGCGCCCTGACCGAAGACTTCTACAAGACCTTCCTGCGCCCGAAAGCTTCGCAGGGCGAGCTGGTCTGGATCGGTCGCCTGATGGTCCTGGCCGTGGCCCTGATCGCCATCGCCCTGGCTGCCAACCCGGATAACCGCGTACTGGGCCTGGTGGCCTACGCCTGGGCCGGCTTCGGTGCCGCCTTCGGTCCGGTTGTGCTGCTGTCGGTCCTGTGGAAAGGCATGACCCGCAACGGCGCGCTGGCCGGTATCGTGGTCGGTGCCCTGACCGTGATCCTGTGGAAGAACTACTCGGGCACCAGCCTGTACGAGATCATCCCGGGCTTCATCTTCGCCACCCTCGCCATCGTGCTGGTGAGCAGCATGGGCCGGGCGTCGTCCACCATGGTGGCGCGCTTCGAAAAAGCCGACGCGGACTATCACGCCAACAAGTGATGACTGACGCCGGTTGAAGCAGCGGCCCGCCTCTTTCACGGAGGCGGGCCGCTGTCGTTTCGGCGGCTGCAACCTGACGTCGGGCGCCCGAACGGGTAAACTTCCCGGCCCCTCAGGAGTTGCCATGAACTATCGTCACGCCTTCCACGCCGGCAACCACGCCGACGTCTTCAAGCACATCGTGCTGACCCGCCTCATTGCCCTGATGTCGCGCAAGGAGTCGCCGTTCGCCTATATCGATACCCATGCCGGCCTGGGCCTGTACGACCTGCAGGGCGATCAGGCGACCCGTACCGGCGAGTGGATCGAAGGTATTGGCCGGCTCTGGGGGCGCGACGACCTGCCGGAGATCACCGCCGACTACCTGCGTATCGTCAAGCGCCTGAACGCCGATGGCGAACTGCGCTACTACCCGGGCTCGCCCGAGTTGGCACGGCGCCTGGCGCGCCAGCAGGATCGCGTGCTGCTCAACGAGAAGCACCCGGAAGACGGTGCGCTGCTCAAGGACAACATGAAGAAGGATCCGCGGGTCGCCGTGCACCTGGGCGAGGGCTGGCATGTGCCGCGGGCGCTGCTGCCGGTCCAGGAAAAGCGTGCGGTGATGCTGATCGACCCGCCGTTCGAGCAGCCGGACGAGCTCAAGCGCTGCTCCACCGCGATGAAGGAGGCAATCGGTCGCATGCGCCAGACCGTCGCGGCGATCTGGTATCCGATCAAGGAACAGAAGCAACTGGTGCGCTTCTACCAGGATCTGACCAGCACCGGTGCGCCGAAGCTGCTGCGCATCGAGCTGTATGTGCATCCGCAGGACACCCCGCAGAGCCTGAACGGCTCCGGCCTGGCCATCGCCAATCCGCCGTGGGGGCTGGAAGAGGAGTTGCGTGAATTCCTGCCTTGGCTGGCCCAGTGCCTGGGGCAGACTGGCGGGAGCTGGCGGATGGACTGGTTGATTGCCGAGTAAGGTCGGGTTTATCCGTCGTCCTTGATGGCCTCATCGCCGGCAACGCCGGCTCCCACAGGTATTGCGTGCACCGCCAACCTTGTGGGAGCCGGCGTTGCCGGCGATGGGGCCATCAGGATCGGTCACAGTCCGCCCCTCCTATTGCCCACCCGCTTTGCGTTATAATCCCGCCCTTTCGCCGCCGCCCGCCTACGAGGCCGGGGCGCATTTTTACCGATTGAAGAGGCTAGACCCTTGGCATTGACGATTCTTGGCCTGTCCGGCGCCCTTAGCCATGATCCTTCCGCGGCCCTGTACATCGACGGCAAGCTGATCGCCGCCGCTGAAGAAGAGCGCTTCGTGCGCGATAAACATGCAAAGAACCGCATGCCCTACGAATCGGCGAAGTTCTGCCTGGAACAGGCTGGCATCAAGCCGTCCGACGTCGATGTGGTGGCGATTCCGTTCGCCCCCATCAGCCTGTTCGGCAAGGCCCGCTGGCACTACGCCAAGCGCTACTGGTACGCCCCGGACCGCGCCCTCGACGCGATCCTGATGGGCAACCGCCGCTACAAGCGCTATCGCAAGAAGATCGTCTGGTGCCTGGAGCAACTGGGCTTCGATCCGAAGAAGATCAAGATCGAACCGGTCGAGCACCACCTGGCCCACGCCTCCAGCGCCTACCACTGCTCCGGCTTCAAGGAGAAGACCGCGATCCTCGGGATCGACGGCAAGGGCGAGTACGCCACCACCTTCTTCGGCTACGGCGAGAACGGCAAGATCCACAAGATCAAGGAGTTCTTCGATCCGGACTCCCTGGGCGGCCTGTACGGTGCGATCACCGAATTCCTCGGCTTCGAGATGCTCGACGGCGAGTTCAAGGTCATGGGCATGGCGCCGTATGGCGATGCCAGCAAATACGACTTCTCGCGCCTGGCCAGCTTCGAGAACGGCGAACTGGTGATCAACACCGAGTACGCCAACGTCATCGGCCTGCGTCGCTATAAAGAGAAGGGCAAGGGCTTCTACTTCTCGCCGAAGCTGATCGAGTGGCTGGGTCCGAAGCGCGAAGGCGACATCGCCGACGAGCCGTACATCCACTACGCCGCCAGCATGCAGGCGCTGTTCGAGAAGCTGGCGCTGCAGATGATCGACCACTACCTGGGCGACATTCTCAAGGAAACCGGCAAGCTGGCCTTCGCCGGCGGCTGCGCGCTGAACGTCAAGCTGAACCAGAAGATCATCGCCCGCCCGGACCTGAAGGAGCTGTTCGTCCAGCCCGCCTCCGGCGACGCCGGTACTGCAGTTGGTGCGGCGGCCTATGTGTCCCATGCCCGCGGCGTGCCGGTCGAGAAGATGGAACACGTCTACCTCGGCCCTGCGTACTCCAACGAAGACGTGATCGCCGCCTGTGCCCGTCACCCGAGCAAGCCGGCATGGCGCAAGATCGACGACATGCCCGAGCGCATCGCCCGGATCATGGTCGACGGCAACCCGGTGGCCTGGTTCCAGGGTCGCATGGAGTTCGGTCCGCGCGCCCTCGGTGGTCGCTCCATCATCGGTTGCCCGAGCGTGCCGGGCGTGGCCAACCGGATCAACGAGCAGATCAAGTTCCGCGAGCGCTGGAGGCCTTTCTGCCCGTCCATGCTGGACACCGTCGGCCCGCAGATGATCAAGGTCGATCACCCGGCGCCGTTCATGACCTTCACCTTCGAAGTGGCGGAAGAGTGGAAGACCCGCGTACCGGAAGTCGTCCACGAGGACGGTACGTCCCGTGCCCAGGTGCTAAAGCGCGAGTACAACCCGCGCTACTACGACATGATGAAGGCGCTGGAAGTGCTGACCGGCAACGGTGTGTCCCTGAATACCTCGCTGAACCGTCGCGGCGAGCCAATGATCTGCTCGCCGACCGATGCGCTGAACATGTTCTTCGGCTCCGACCTGCAGTACTTGATCATGGAAGACATCCTTGTGATCAAAGAGGGTGCGGCGGAATATGGCGAGCCGTGATGTTCTGATCAGCGTTGTCATCCCGACCTACAACTACGCGAGAGTACTCCCACGGGCACTGGATTCCGTCCTGTGCCAGTGGGCGGACGATCTGGAGCTGATCGTGGTCAACGACGGCTCCAGGGACAACACCCTTGAAGTTCTGGCCGACTACGCGTCGCGATATACCCAGTTGCAGGTCATCGACCAGGCCAATGCCGGAGTCGCAGCGGCGCGCAACCGGGCCATTGCCCAAGCCAGCGGTCGTTACGTGCTGCTGCTGGACGCCGATGACGAACTGACGTCAACGGCGATTCCGACACTACGCGATGTGTTGGGCGCCAACCCCGGCGTAGGGATGGTGCTGGGCGGGCAGATTTCGGTCTATCCCGACGGCCGCGAGCGGCTGTCCTCGCCCACGCCGGTACCGCGCCTCAGTCCGCGGGAATTGGCGCGGCGCTACCTTCTGCAAAAACGCATTTCCGTATCGCACTGCTGCACGCTGTTCGCCCGCGAGCTTCTATTGCGCCGTCCGTACCCCGAAAGCCTGCGCTCTGGCGAGGACATCCCGGTGTTCGCTTACCTGGTGGTCAATGCTCAAGTGGTGACCACCGATGTGCCGCTGGCGCGGATCTACAAGCACGCCGACAGCCTGCGTCACAACCGGGAAAAAGAAGAGGAATATGCGCTGGGCATGGTGCACGAGGTGTTCGCCAGCCTGCCCGCCGAATGCCAGGACCTCCGCTCGCGCTACAAGGCGCAGCGTTATCTGTCGCTGTTTCGCACAGCGTTACTGTCGGGTGACGGCAGTGCTGCGCGTCGGTTCTACGCTCGGGCGCTCTGCCTGAGTCCGTTGCAGGCCATGCGCTGGACTTACCTGCGCAAGGCTACGCGTCTGATGATGGTCTAGAAATTTCGATGGGGACGGTTGGCAGTATGGATTCCGCAGTGGGTACTTTCATTTCAAGGACGATCAGCATGTACCCGGTACGCCTGGCGTTCATCGGCAGTCTGCTGCTGTCGCTCATTGCCGTACTCGGTGTCGCTGTAGTCGGCCGCGACGCTGCGTTGTACCTGGACATCGCCCGGCAGGTGAGCGAGCAGGGGCCGAGGGTAGCCTGGCAAGTGTTCGACTGGCCCTGGTTCACCTTGCTGCTGGCCGGAACCCATTCCCTCACGCATTTGCCGCTGGAGTGGTGCGCCTATCTATGGTGCGCGCTATTCATGGCGGGGACCTGCGCCGTGCTGGTCGACTGTGTGCGCCAGCGGGTTCCGGAAGCGGCAACCTGGGCTTGCCTGGTCGTCCTGGCGATGCCGGCTGCCAACCAGTTTCGCAATGACATCATTCGTGAGCAGGGCTTCTGGTTCTTTAGTTTCCTCGCGTTGTGGTTCGCGTTGCGCTGGCAGGAACGTGGTGGCTGGCAGCGTGCTGCGGCCATCCATGTCGCGATTGGCGCCGCGATGCTGTTCCGTCTCGAGGCGGTGATGCTGGTGGCGGCGATGGGCTTGTGGCAGTGCGTGGGGTTGCTGCGTGGAAACTGGCAGCGCTTTGTCCAGTACGCTTCGCTTCCGCTGTTTGCCGGCGTGGCCGTGCTGCTGGTGCTGATGCTGAAGGGAGGGCTGTCCTCCGAGCGCGTCGCAAACTATGCCGGCATGCTCAACCCTCATCGCGTGCTGGACGCATTCACGCAACTGTCCGAACAGTTCGGTAACAGCTTGGCATACGACTTTTCCAGGGATGAAGCTGGTCGGATCGTGTTCTTCGGGTTGCTGGCGGCGGTGCTGATCAAGTTCGTGGCGCTGATGGGGCCGTTCTCGCTGGCGTTTCTCAGCCGTCCCAGCTGGCAGGCGTTGCGCACCTATCTGCGCGACTATCAGTCGTTCGCCTGGGCGGCGCTGCTGTATCTGGTGATTCTGCTGCTGTTCTTCGTGATTCAGCAGTTCATGAACTCACGCTATATCAGCTTCCTGAATCTGCTGGTCGTGCCGTTGCTGGCGACGGGGCTGATGCTTTTCGCCCGGCGTTTCCCTCGACTGGGCAAGGTGCTGGTGGTAGTGGGAATGCTGGTGATGCTAAGCAATGTGATCTCCACGGGTGCGCGCAAGACGCAATACGTGGATGCCGGCCGCTGGATCGCCGCGAACATCGATGCCAAGGCGAGGGTCTACTACGAGGACGGTCGTATCAGTTACTACGCCGACCGAGGCTACCCGGGGCTGATCCCGCGGGAACGGGCTCTCGAAGATGTCCGTCGCTACAGCTACTTCGTGTTTGAGTCCCGCCCCGATGAACCGTGGCTGGTCGAGTGGCTGCAGAAGCATCAGATGCGGATCCTGGCCAGCTTCCAGAACCGCAAGAAGGCGACCGTGGTGGTGATCGGTCGCTGAGTCAGCCGAGCAACTGTTTCAGGTTGTTCAGCAAACGAGGACGGGGCCTGGATTGGCCCCGTTCCAGTTCCTGGCGGTAGCCTTCGAGAAAGGTCGCGCCGGCATCTTCTCCCAATAGCCACTGGCGGTCCTGCGGGTAGCGCAGCATGTGATGAAAGTTGCGCTCGCGCTGGCCATCGCGCAGTGCGCGGCGCTGGTGCTGCAGGTCGGCGATGTCGATCAGGCCGAGCTGGTTGTCGGGGGTCAGCACCACGTTGCCCAGGTGCAGCGAGCGGAAGTACACCCCCAGTTCATGCAGATGGGCGACGAAGCGCCCGAGCTCGGCCCGCAGCGTCTGGGCCCGCGTGTGGTCGTCCAGCAGCTGGCGCAGAGTGTCGCCCGGCAGGGGCGAGTAGTAGACCGCATCGCGCTGGATGCTGGGGATGCGGAAGGTGTCGATCACGTCCGGGCTGGGGATCTGCTGCTCGTGCAGGGTCCGGGCATTGCGGGCAAAGCGTTCGGCGTAAGGAAACAGCAGCGCCGAGCTGAGCAGGCGCTTGCGCCGGAACAGCTTGAGCATCTTTCCGTCACGCAAGCGCAGCACCTTGTCGCCGGAGCCGTCGGCTTCCAGCACCCGGGCGCCTTCGCGCAGGGCCAGGTAGGTGGTGTGATCCATAGCTCGCATGCGGTACCTCCGACAAAGAAGCCGGCTATCTTAGCCGACTTGCCTGGCGCTCGCTTTCATCGGGGGGAAAAAGTCGCTGTGATATGATCTGCGCCTCATTGTCATGTGCGGATTCCCATGAGCACTCCTGATCCTCGCCCCCAGTCAACGTTGGCGATCTATTTCCGCCTGCTGGCGTATGTGCGGCCCTACATTGGGCTGTTCCTGCTCAGCATCGCCGGTTTCCTGATCTTCGCTTCGACGCAGCCGATGCTGGCCTACATCCTCAAGTACTTCGTCGACGGCCTGGCCAACCCGGAAGCCGTACTGTTCCCCGGCAATCCCTACCTGGGTGAGCTGCAATTGCTGCAGGCAGTGCCGCTGCTGATCGTGGCGATCGCTGCCTGGCAGGGCATCGGCTCCTACCTCGGCAACTACTTCCTGGCCCGGGTATCCCTTGGCCTGGTGCACGACCTGCGGGTCGTGCTGTTCAACAAGCTGCTCGAACTGCCCAACCGCTACTTCGACCAGACCAACTCCGGGCATCTGATTTCCCGGATCACCTTCAACGTCACCATGGTGACCGGTGCCGCCACCGACGCCATCAAGGTGGTGATTCGCGAAGGCATGACCGTGGTGTTCCTGTTCTGCACCCTGCTGTGGATGAACTGGAAGCTGACCCTGGTGATGGTCGCCATCCTGCCGATCATCGCCCTGATGGTCAGCAGCACCAGCCGCAAGTTCCGCAAGCAGAGCAAGAAGATCCAGGTCTCGATGGGCGACGTCACCCATGTTGCTTCCGAAACCATTCACGGCTACCGCGTGGTGCGCAGCTTTGGCGGCGAAGCCTACGAGAAGGCACGTTTCCAGCAGGCCAGCCAGAGCAATACCGACAGACAACTGTCGATGACCAAGACTGGCGCCGTCTATACCCCGACCCTGCAACTGGTGACCTACAGCGCCATGGCGGTGGTGATGTTCCTGGTCCTGCTGCTGCGCGGCGAGGCCTCCGCCGGTGATCTGGTGGCCTATATCACCATGGCCGGCCTGCTGCCCAAGCCGATTCGCCAACTGTCGGAAGTCAGCTCCACCATCCAGCGTGGTGTGGCCGGCGCGGAAAGCATCTTCGAGCAACTGGACGAGGCGCCGGAAATCGATGCCGGCACCATCGAGCGCGATCAGGTTCAGGGGCGTCTGGAAGTCCGCAACCTGAGCTTCCAGTACCCGGGTACCGAGAAGAAGGTGCTGGACGATATCAGCTTCGTCGTCGAACCGGGCCAGATGGTAGCCCTGGTGGGGCGCTCGGGCAGCGGCAAGTCGACCCTGGCCAGCCTGATCCCGCGCTTCTACCAGCACGAGCACGGGCAGATCCTCCTCGATGGCGACGAGATCCAGGCATTCACCCTGCGCAACCTGCGTCGCCACATCGCACTGGTGAGCCAGCAGGTCACCCTGTTCAACGACACCGTGACCAACAACATTGCCTACGGCGACCTTGCCGGAGCGCCGATCGAGGACGTGCAGAAGGCGGCCTCCGAGGCCTACGCCGACGAATTCATCCGCAAGATGCCGCAAGGCTATGAAACCCTCGTGGGCGAGAACGGCGTGCTGCTTTCCGGCGGCCAGCGCCAGCGCCTGGCGATTGCCCGTGCATTGCTCAAGGATGCGCCGGTGCTGATCCTCGACGAGGCTACTTCGGCCCTCGACACCGAATCCGAACGACACATCCAGGCGGCCCTGGACCACGTGGTGCAGAACCGCACCACACTGGTGATCGCCCATCGGCTGTCGACCATCGAGAAGGCCGACATCATCCTGGTGATGGAGGATGGCCGTATCGTCGAGCGTGGCAGTCATCCGCAACTGCTGGCGCAGAATGGCCACTATGCCCGTCTGCATGCCCGCGAGTTCGTAGAGGGCGAAGATGGCAAGCCGACACAAGCGGTCGACGCATGCTGAGTGCGTTGCGTTGGTGGCGTGAACGAGGCTGGAGTGAAATCGACCAGGCGAGCTACGCCCAGGCCTGGTCGCAGTACGGCGGCAGTGTCGCGACCCATCCCGAGGTGGTCGCACGTCTGTCCGGCTTTCTCGGGTTGCCGGTGCGCTATCTCGGCTGGCAGGTCGGCGATCAGATCGTTGCCGCGGTCCCGTGCTGGGGGCGGCATATCGCCCTGGCCAAGGACGTGCTCAAGCGTGAAGGCAAGCGCGGCCTGCTCGACATGGGCAACGCCGAGATCATCCTGCCAGTGGCCGAGTCGGCCGAGGTGCCCGTGCGGCACAGCATGCGCTATGTCTCCGAGCTGAATGCCGGGCGGATCAGCACGCTGCGCCCTCAGCCGGAGGGCCTGGCCCTGGCCCGTGAGCCGGAGGATTACTCGAAGAAGTTTCGCTATAACCAGCGTCGCGAGCTGCGTCTGCTCGAAGAGGCCGGCGGAAGCCTGCGCCCCATGAGCGACTTCACCCCTGCCGAGCGGGCGGCCATGTACACCGGGTTGTTCGAGCGTCGCTGGGGCTTCGAGGTGCCGGGCAAGCAAGGGCTGGCAGAGGTGTTCGGCCTGTTGCGCGAGTTCATGACCGGCTCGGTGGTGATGCTCGAAGATGCGCCGGTGGCGATCCAGGTGCTGTACCGGGTCGAAGCCCCGAACTGGGTGTCGCTGGAGTACATCAATGGTGGTGTCGACCCGCAGAGCCGTGAGTTCAGCCCTGGCAGCGTGCTCAGCTTCGTCAACACCCAGCAGGCCTGGGAGGACGCCCGGGCACTTGGCAAGCCGCTGCGTTACTCGTTTGGTCGTGCCGACCGCGAATACAAGGACCGCTGGTGCCGGACGGTGCCGGTTTATCAGGTTTGACCCATGACCGTGCGCAAGCAAAAGCTGTTGAAGGCCCATCGGCGCAACAAGCGCCTCACTCTGATCGGGGCGTTGCTGGTACTGATCGGGCTGGGGGTAACCCTGGCCTGGTGGCTGGTGCCATTGCTCATGCTGCTGGGCTGGATCGCCCATGAGGCGTGGTTTGCCGATCATCTGTTCTATCGCGGCAGCGATGACTATCAGTACCGCTTTCCCGAGGGGACGCCCGCGCAGCCGGTCAGCCTCGAGCAAGGTCGCCTGCGCCTGAGTGCGCCGCTGGCCGAGGGCGAGACCCTGGTGCTGGCGCTGAAGGTGCGGCATCGCTGGCCTGGGCGCTGGCTGGATCCTTTTGTTGAAATCGGGTCCGACCGTCAGGACTTCGAGCGCGGTGTGGACGGCCTGCGCTACCTCAATCTTTCCGGCCAGCGCGAGCTGCTGGAGCGTGGCGAGCTGACGCTGCGCGGCCGTCGCTGCCGTCTCGCCGACAGCGGTACCCTGCATGTCATGGCCAATCCGGACTTCACTCGCCAGCGCAGCATGATCCTGGCCCCCCATGCCGATGACGCGGAGCTGGCCGCCTTCGGTTTCTACAGCCGCAGCAGTGACATCAGCATCGTCACCCTGACCCAGGGCGAGATCGAGGCCGAGTCGTTGCAGCGCCTGGGCCTCGACCTGGCCCAGGCCGCGCGGTTGAAAGGCCGGCTGCGCAGCTGGGACAGCCTCGCGGTACCGTTGTGGGGAGGGGTCAAGGCCAGTCACTGCGTGCAACTGGGCTACTACTGCCTGCAATTGCCGCCCATGGCACAAGCGCCGGAAACTCCATTCGGCTCGCGAGAGTCGGGGGACAGCGATATTCGCAGTGTGCGCGGGCATAACCCTTTGCCGCTTCCCGGCGACAGGGACGGCGTGCCGAGCTGGAACAACCTGGTGGCCGACCTGGTGGCCCTGCTCGAGCACTATCAGCCCGAGGTGATCATTACGCCGCACCCGGAACTTGACCCTCACGCCGATCATGTCGCCACCACCCAGGCGATATTCCAGGCCATCGCCCTGAGCCGCAGCAAGCCGCACACCGCGCTGTTCTACGCCAACCACCTGCACGACAACGATCGCTGGCCCATGGGGCCTGCTGGCATGGGCATCGCCCTGCCGCCAGCGATCGAGGCGTTGCCGGCGGATCGCCTGTGGAGTCCGTTGCTGGATCCGGCGCTGCAACTGGACAAGGCCATGGCCTTGGGCATGCAGCACGACCTGCAGGGGCCGCTCGCGCTCAAGCGGCGCGCTCGCCGGCTCATCCAGCGCGTGCTCAGCGGGCGCCGTTGGCCGACCACCGGAGAAGACGAGTTCTTCCGCAAGGCAGTCCGGCGCCACGAGCTGTTCTGGGTACGGCGGGTCCCCGATTGAAGTGGTGTCATTAGCCCTGTGCTAATATCCCGCCCCTGTTCATTTTGTCTGATGGGTTCTCCATGAAGTTGTCCATGCCGCGTTTCGATCAAGCCCCGGTATTGGTGGTCGGCGATGTCATGCTCGACCGCTACTGGCATGGCGGTACTTCGAGGATTTCGCCCGAGGCGCCGGTACCGGTGGTCAAGGTCGAGCAGATCGAGGATCGTCCAGGCGGCGCGGCCAACGTCGCGTTGAACATCGCCGCACTGGGTGCGCCGGCAGCGCTGATCGGTGTCACCGGCCAGGACGAGGCGGCCGACAGCCTGGCCAACAGCCTGCAGGCGGCGGGGGTGCGTTCGGTGTTCCAGCGCATCGCCCACCAGCCGACCATCGTCAAGCTGCGGGTGATGAGCCGTCACCAGCAATTGCTGCGCATCGATTTCGAAGAGCCTTTCGCCACCGACCCGCTGTCCCTCGGTGCGGAAGTCGACACCCTGCTCGAAGGGGTCAAGGTGCTGGTGCTGTCCGACTACGGCAAGGGCGCGCTGAAGAACCACCAGAGCCTGATCCAGGCTGCTCGCGAGCGCGGTATCCCGGTGCTGGCCGACCCCAAGGGCAAGGATTTCTCCATTTACCGCGGTGCCAGCCTGATCACCCCGAACCTCAGCGAATTCGAAACCATCGTCGGTCGTTGCGCCGACGAGGCCGAGCTGGTGGCCAAGGGCGGCCAACTGATGAATGAGCTGGAACTGGGTGCCCTGCTGGTGACCCGCGGCGAACACGGCATGACCCTGCTGCGCCCGGATCACCCGGCGCTGCACCTGCCGGCCCGTGCCCGTGAAGTCTTCGATGTGACCGGTGCCGGCGACACGGTGATTTCCACCCTGGCTGCCGCCATCGCTGCCGGCGAAGACCTGCCCCACGCGGTCGGCCTGGCCAACCTGGCGGCCGGTATCGTGGTCGGCAAGCTGGGTACGGCGGCCATCAGCGCCCCTGAGCTGCGCCGGGCGATCCAGCGCGAAGAAGGCTCCGAGCGCGGTGTCCTCGGCCTTGAGCAATTGCTCCTGGCGATCGACGACGCCCGCGCGCACAACGAGAAGATCGTCTTCACCAATGGTTGCTTCGACATTCTCCATGCCGGTCACGTGACCTACCTGGAGCAGGCGCGGGCCCAGGGTGACCGGCTGATCGTCGCGGTCAACGACGATGCCTCGGTCAGCCGCCTGAAAGGGCCGGGCCGGCCGATCAACAGCGTCGACCGGCGCATGGCGGTGCTGGCCGGACTGGGTGCGGTGGACTGGGTGATCAGCTTCGCCGAGGGCACCCCGGAAAACCTGCTGAGCCAGGTCAAGCCGGACGTGCTGGTCAAGGGCGGCGACTACGGCATCGACCAGGTGGTCGGTGCGGATATCGTCAAGGCCTACGGCGGCACGGTGAAGGTGCTGGGGCTGGTGGAAAACAGCTCGACCACGGCGATCGTCGAGAAGATCCGCAAGAACTGAAATGAAGAAGGGCCTGCATTGCAGGCCCTTCTTCATTCAGGTGCTTTCCAGGCTTATTTGCTCAGCCCGCCCCGGGCCATCTGCAACAACGCCTTCGCCTTCCCGGTAATCCGCTGCAAGCCACTGGCCGGCTTGCTCGGTGTCAGGCCTTGCTGGCGCACCCAGTCCTTCCAGCGAATCCGCTCGTCCCTGACCACCCAGCCGTCCTGGGGCGCGAAGCTTTCCGCCAGGTGCAGGCCGCGGGTACTGGCGGGCACCAACTGGTCCTTTTTCAGGGTGTACAGCTCGGGCAGCGGCTTGCCGTCTTCCAGCGGCATCAGGTACAGGTCGGGGCGCGCGCGGTCCAGGCGGGCGACCAACTGGTCGCCTTCGAGGCGCTCATCGACATGGAACAGGCTCAGCGACTTGGCGTCCTTCGGTACCTGCAGGCGCAGGTCGTAGATCAGTTGCAGCGATGCCGTCGGCAAGTGCACGTAGGCGCGCGGTCGCTCGATCAGTTGCTGGTTGCCGCAGCGTACCGGCAACGCCGCGCCGGTATGCGGGGTGAGGTTGAAGGACAGCGCCTCGCGATAGTGCAGGGCCGCCGCGTAGGGGGCCGGCAGCCAGGTGTCGTTGAAGCGCCCGCCGAGCCAGCCCTCGGGGGTTTCCAGCAGGCACTCCTCGGCGACTTCCTGCACGGCGGTGTGCAGGGGCAGGTTGAGTTCCTGGGCCGGCACGTAGCCGGAAATCAGCTTGAGCACCACATCGCCACGATCCTGCCGACGCTGGCGCACCAGTACCCAGTAATCACGGTGCTGCCAGCACAGGGTCAGGCGCACCGAGACGCCTAGGTTGGCCAGTTCCACGGCGAAGCGTCGGTGGTCGGGCAACTGGATGGCCTTGCGCCGTTGCAGGGTCTGGGCGAAGTTCAGCGGCCGGCCGATGCTCTGATAGTTCAACCCCTCCGGGCCGGCTTCGACATGGAGGGGCAAGGTCTTGAAGTTGCTCGGGTTCTTGCGGATCAGCGTTCGCGGCATGTCGGCTCCTTCTTGCGTTGGGGTCGGCCGCGGCGGCGGCTCAGTGCTGGCGCAGCACCTGGGCGACGGTCGCCACGTTATGGGCCAGATGCAGGGGATTGATGGTCCCGACAATAGCACTGCTGACCCCGGGGTGGGCAAACAGCAGCTCGAAGCTGGCCTTCACCGGATCGACCCCAGGGGCCAGGCAGACATGACCGCTGGCCAGGGCCTTCTTCACCAGCACCGCCTTGCCATGGGCAGCGGCGTAATCGAGGACCGGGCGTTCGGCCTGCTCGTTGAGATTGTAGGTGACCATTGCGCAGTCGCCCTGTTCCAGGGCTTTCAGCCCGCCTTCGACGGTCTTCCCGGAAAAGCCGAAGCCGCCGATCTTGCCCTCCTGCTTGAGCAGGGCGAGGGTCTGGTAGACCTCCTCGGCTTGCAGGATATGCAGGTCGTCGCCGTTGGAGTGGACCAGGACCAGATCGATATGCTCTGTTTCAAGGCGTTTCAGGCTGCGTTCCACCGAGGCGCGGGTGTGGGCGGCGCTGAAGTCGAAGCTGGATTGGCCGTCATCGAACTCCTCACCGACCTTGCTGACGATCACCCATTGATCACGCTGGCCGCGCAGCAGCGGACCGAGGCGCTCCTCGCTGCGTCCGTAGGCCGGCGCGGTATCGATCAGGTTGATGCCCAGGTCGCGGGCCTGGGACAGCAGCAGGCGGGCGCTGTCGTCATCGGGGATGGTGAAGCCGTTGGGGTACTTCACCCCCTGGTCGCGCCCCAGCTTTACGGTGCCCAGGCCCAGCGGCGAAACCAGCAGGCCGGTACTGCCGAGCGGGCGATGCAGATCGTGCAGGGTTGGCAGGGTCATGGCAGCAGGCGCTCCCATTCTGCCTGGCCCAGCGGCGGCTTCGGCAGGTCGGGCAGGGCAGGGAGGTTGGCTGGCTTGATGCCGTCGCGGTCGAGGGCGTGCAGGACCCGGTCGGCGAAGTCGGGGGCCAGGGCCAGCTTGGTCGGCCAGCCCACCAGCAAGCGCTGCTGGTCGGCGAGGAAGGCGTTGTCCGGACGCACCAGGCCGGACTGCGCCGGTTCGGCCCGGTCGACCCGCAGGGTGGCCCAGCGCACCTGGCTCAGGTCGACCCAGGGCAGCAGGCCGGCGACTTCTTTCTTCGCCGCAGCGATCTGCGCTTCCGGTTCGCGGGCCACGCCGTCGGCTTCGGCGAGGTCGCCGCCGAGGTACCAGACCCACTGGCCGTCCGCCGCCGGGTGGGTGGTCACGGTGATGCGCGGCTTGGGGCCGCCGCCGAGGCAGTGGGCGTACAGAGGTTTCAGGCTCGGCCCCTTGGCGATCACCATGTGCAGCGGCCGGCGCTGCATGGCCGGCTGGTTCAGGCCGAGGTCGGCGAGCAGGTCGGCGGTGCCGGCGCCGGCACTGAGGACGACGCGCTGGGCGCGGATTTCGCGGTCGTCGACCCGCAGGCCAACCAGTTCATCACCTTCGCGCAGCGGCTCGATGCGTTCGCCGGCGAGCAGGCTGTCGCCGGCCAGTTCGGCCAGGCGCTGCAGCAGGCTCGGCACGTCCACCACCAGCTCGGCCAGGCGATAGACCTTGCCCTTGAAGCCGCGATCCTGCAGGGCCGGCGGCAACTGGTCGCCCTTGACCTGGTCGACCCGGCCGCGCACCGCCTTGCTGGCGAAGAAGCTGGTGAGGTTGCCGGCGATAGTGCCGGGGGACCACAGGTAATGTGCTTCGGACAGCAGGCGTACGCCGGACAGGTCCAGCTCGCCGGTGCCGGCCAGGGCCTCGCGCCAGCGCCGCGGCATGTCGGCGATGGCCTCCGAGGCGCCGGTCAGGGCGCCGTGCAGGGCGTACTTGGCGCCGCCGTGGATGATGCCCTGGGACTTGAGGGTCTGCCCTCCACCGACGCTGGCGCGTTCCACCAGCACCGTCGAGTAGCCCAGGCGCCGCAGGCGAGCGTTGAGCCAAAGACCCGCGACCCCCGCGCCGACGATCAGGACGTCGGTGGAAATGACCGTTGACATGCAGTTACCTCGACAAGCTGGACAGGCGGGCAAGTATACAGCCTGTTGCCGCCGTCAATGCCCGGCGGTTTTCGAGAACAGCTGGATCACCACCACGCCGCCGACGATCATCGCCATGCCGAGCATGGCCGGGACATCCAGCTTCTGGTCGTAGATGACCAGGGCGGCGACGCTGATCAGCACGATGCCCAGGCCCGACCAGATGGCGTAGGCGATGCCCACCGGAATGCTACGCACCACCAGGGTCAGCATCCAGAACGCCACCGCGTAGCCGCAGATCATCAAGGCCAGCGGCAGTGGTGTGCTGAGGCCCTTGACCGCTTTCATCGAGGCGGTGGCGATGACTTCGGCGCAGATGGCGATGGCGAGATAGGCGTAGGCATTCATGGTTAGGGCTCCTCTGATGGCCTGCGCATTCTAGGTCCTGGCTGGATGCGGTAAAGTCATTTCCTATCTGCTGGGGAGATAGGTTCGATGGTGCAACCGCAATGGAGTCTGGAGCAGGTTCGCCTGTTCGTCGAAGTGGCCGAGCAGCGCTCGTTTTCTGCCGTGGCGCGGGCAGCGGGGCGGGCGCAGTCGGCGGTGAGCAATGCGATCGCCTTGCTGGAGACCGACCTGGGGCTCACCCTGTTCGAGCGCAGCAGCGGCCGTCAGCCGCAATTGACCGAGGCCGGCGCCGCCTTGCTGGAGGACGCCCGGGAATTACTGCGCCAGTGCGAGCGTCTCGACGGCCGCGCTTCGGCGCTGATGCGCGGGCAGGAGCCGCGCTTGCGTCTGGCTCAGGACGAGGCCATGCCCTATCCGCCGGTGATCGAGAGCCTGGATGAGTTGTCGCGGCAATTCCCGCTGCTGGAAGTGCAACTGGCCAGCAGTGCCCAGGGCGATGTGGCGCGCCAGTTGGTGGAGCGGCGTGCCGATCTGGGGCTGATGTTCCACCACGAGCGTGTGCCCGATGCCCTGGAGCGGCGGGTGCTGGGCAGCATCGAGATGGTCACGGTATGCCCGGTGGGGCATCCGTTGGCGCAGGTGGGGCGGGTCAGTTGCGAGCATCTGGCGCGGCACCGGCAGTTGTTGGTCAATCCGCGGGACAGTGGCTATGCCGGAGGCGAGCCGGCCAGTCCGCTGGTGTGGCGGGCGGACAGTTTCTATGCGATGTCCGAGTTGTTGGTGCGCGGGCTGGGCTGGGCGTGGTTGCCGCGGCATGTGGTGCAGTACCCGACCTATCAGCAGCATATGGTCGAGCTGGACTGTGAATGGCGGCCGCCAGCGCTGGTGGTGGAACTGGCCTGGCGCCGTGATGAGCCGCTGGGGCCGGCGGCGCAATGGTTGGCTGAAAGGTTCGCGGTGCATCTGCGGGAGATGGGGTGATCCTGCGGGCCCTATCGCCGGCAATGCCGGCTCCCACAAGGTTCGATGGCGATCACAAAACCTGTGGGAGCCGGCGTTGCCGGCGATAGCGATCTGAAGGGCAACAGGGAGGCATTGCCGAGTGCTTCCTTGTAAACTCCCGCGCCATGAACAGAACCCTCTATACCCTGCTATTCCACCTGGGCCTGCCGCTGGTCGCGCTGCGCCTGTTCCTGCGCGGGCGCAAGGCGCCGGCGTATCGCGAGCGCATCGGCGAACGCTTTGCCTTCGGCCTGCCGCCGCTGAAACCCGGCGGGATCTGGGTGCACGCGGTGTCGGTGGGCGAGAGCATCGCCGCCGCGCCGATGATCCGCGCGCTGCTGGAACGTTATCCACAGCTGCCGATCACCGTGACCTGCATGACTCCGACCGGTTCGGAGCGGATCCGCGCCATGTTCGCCAACGAGCCGCGTATCCAGCACTGCTACCTGCCTTATGACCTGCCGTGGGCGGCAGCGCGTTTCCTCGACAAGGCCCGGCCGAAGCTGGGGGTCATCATGGAAACCGAGCTGTGGCCCAACCATATCCACCAGTGCGCCAAGCGCGGGACTCCGGTGGCCCTGGCCAACGCCCGGCTGTCAGAGCGCTCGGCCCGTGGTTATGCGCGGTTTGCCGGGCTGACCCGGCCGATGCTTGAAGAGATGAGCCTGTTCGCCGTGCAAACCGAGGCCGAAGCCGAGCGCTTCCGCCAGTTGGGGGCACGGTCGGCGGCGGTGCAGGTGACCGGTTCGATCAAGTTCGACCTCAAGATCGATGAGCAGTTGCTGCCCCGGGCCGGTGAACTGCGCGCGCAATGGGGCGCGACCCAGCGCCCGGTGTGGATCGCTGCCAGTACCCACGATGGCGAGGATGCGCTGATCCTGGCGGCGCATAAGCAACTGCTGGCAATCCATGCCGATGCCCTGCTGATCCTGGTGCCGCGTCATCCGGAGCGGTTCGACGCGGTCCATCAGTTGTGTGCCGAGCAGTTCGCCACCGTGCGCCGCTCCTCGGGGACACCGGTGGACGCCCAGACCCGGGTGTTGCTCGGCGACACCATGGGCGAGTTGCTGTTCCTCTATGCCCTGGCCGATATCGCCTTCGTCGGCGGCAGCCTGGTGCCCACCGGCGGGCACAACCCGCTGGAGCCGGCGGCGCTGGCTTTGCCGGTGATCATGGGGCCGCATGTATTCAACTTCCTCGAAATCAGCGCGATGTTGCGCGAGGCGGGAGCGTTGGAGCAGGTCGATGATGCCGAGGGGCTGGCCGCCGAGGTGCGCCGGCTGATCGAGTTGCCGCAGGATGGGCGGCGTATGGGCGAGGCGGGGTTGGCGGTGATGCGCGCCAATCAGGGGGCGTTGCGACGCTTGCTGGATGGGCTGGGTGTTCTGATCCGTTAAGGCTTTGCGCGGACCTTGTGGGAGCGGGTTCACCCGCGATGAGGCCGGTGAACTCACTGACCTCATCGCGGGTGAACCCGCTCCCACAGGGGGCTAAATCTTCACGGGCGAGCCTCGAAATTGGCCTTGGCCGCCGCCGCCAGGTCCGGCGGCAGGAAGTCCTTGTCCGGGTTGTAGTCCGGCTTCAGCCAGTGGCCCAGGTCCTGCAGGTCCTGCGGGCTCAAGGTGCCTGCCGCCTGCTTCAGGCGCAGGTTGTCGAGGATGTAGTCATAGCGGGTGTTGTTGTAGTCACGCACCGAGGTGTACAGCTGGCGCTGCGCATCGAGCACGTCGACGATATTCCGCGTTCCCACCTGATAACCGATTTCCGTGGCTTCCAGCGCGCTCTGGTTGGAGATGATCGACTGCTTGCGCGCCTGCACCTGCTCCACGTCGGTGTTCACCGCGCGGTGCAGGTTGCGGGTGTTTTCCACCACCTGGCGGCGCAGGCTTTCCCGTTGCTGCTCGCTCTGGCTCAGGCGCTGGTAGGCCTCGCGCACTTGCGAGCTGGTCAGGCCGCCGCTGTAGATCGGGATGTTCAGTTGCAGGCCGATGCTGGTCTGCTCCACGTCACCGCCGTAGCGCTGCCCGGTGTAGTTCGGGTTGGTGAAGCCCAGGCTGTCGTTGTCACCCTTCTGGTAGCGCGCCACCGCGTCGACGGTCGGGGCATGTCCGGCCTTGCGCTGGCGCAGGGTTTCCTCGGCCGCCTGCACGGCGTGGTTGGTCGCTTGCAGGTTGAGGTTCTGCTGGGTCGCGGTGTCGACCCAGGCCTTGGCGTCGTTCGGCGTCGGCACCTGTACCGGCAGGCTGTGGACCACGCCCTGCAGCGAGTTGTAGTCGCGGTTGGTCAGGGTCACCAGGGCTTCGAAGGCGTCGGCCACGCGGCGCTCGGCGATCAGCCGGTTGGCCCGGGCGGTGTCGTAGCTGGCCTGGGATTGCAGGACGTCGGTCTTGTCGGAGAGGCCGACATCGAAGCGCTCGTTGGACTGGTCGAGCTGGCGCTTGAACGCTGCTTCCTCGGCCTTGGTCGAGGCCAGGTTGTCCTGGGCACGGAGCACCGCGAAGTAGCTCTCGGCGCTTTGCAGGATCAGGTTCTGCTCGGTGGCCGACAGCTCCAGTGCCGCCTGTTCGTTGACCGCTTCGGCAGCCTGCAACTGGAACCAGCGGTCGGCGCGGAAGATCGGCTGGGCCAGGGTCGCGCTCCAGGTATTGCCACTGCGGCTGGCGGTGACCGAGGGCTGGTCGATGCTGGTGCGGGTGTTCATCATCTCGGCGCCGGCGGAGAGGTTCGGCAGCAGGCCGGCACGGGCCTGGGGCACCACTTCGCGACGGGCACCGTAGTCGGCGCGGGCGGCGGCGAGGTCGGCGTTGTTGTTCACCGCCTCGTTGTAGACGCTGACCAGATCGGTTCTGCTCGACAGCGGCAAGTCTGCTGCCCAGACCAATCCGTTGGAAGCACAAGACACGGCAAGCGCCAGTGAAAGTTTGCGCAGCATAGGGCGATCCTTGAACGAAGAGGGTAATTCTGAACTTGCGAGTGTAGTTGCGCAGGCATCTTGCAACAATCTGACATTTGCGCCATTTGTCATGCATGTGCTTGGAGAGTTGGCGTTTGTCCTCACTCTGGTCTAGAGTGGCCGGGTTCTTGTCGGGGTGCCTTGCGTTGAGGCTGAGATCGGAAAATTCCGGATCCCGTTGAACCTGATCAGGTTAGCGCCTGCGTAGGGAACAAGATTGCTCGCTTCCCGCGAGCCCTCTTGTGCCGGGTCCGGGAATGTCGAGTCAGCCACGATGGCAACAGGCATCTCCGTATTCAGCACAGCACCGCCCCCGGTGCGTCCGTGCCTTCATCAGGTTCACTCCGACATCCAACCCGTCTGGAGAGCCTGTGATGACCAAACAAGAAAAATACCCGACCAACCTGAGCGAATCCGCCCAGGTCGACCAGCAATCCGTACAGCCTTTCACCCGCTCGCGCAAAGTCTATGTCGAGGGCTCGCGCCCGGACATCCGCGTGCCGATGCGGGAAATCAGCCTCGACGACACCCCTACCGATTTCGGCGGCGAAGCCAATGCCCCGGTGCTGGTCTATGACACCTCCGGCCCATACACCGATCCGAACGTCATCATCGACGTGCGCAAGGGTCTGGGGGACGTGCGTTCGGCCTGGATCGACGACCGTGGCGATACCGAGCGTCTCGACGGTCTGTCGTCCGACTTCGGCCAGCAGCGCCTGGCCGACGCCGAGCTGACCAAGCTGCGCTTCGCCCACGTGCGCAACCCGCGCCGGGCCAAGGCCGGGGCCAACGTCAGCCAGATGCACTACGCGCGCAAAGGCATCATCACTGCGGAGATGGAATACGTCGCCCTGCGCGAAAACATGAAGCTGCAGGAAGCCCGTGCCGCCGGCCTGCTCGACCAGCAGCACGCCGGTCACAGCTTCGGCGCGAGCATTCCGAAGGAAATCACCCCTGAGTTCGTCCGCGAGGAAATCGCCCGCGGTCGCGCCATCATCCCGGCCAACATCAACCACGTGGAACTGGAGCCGATGATCATCGGCCGCAACTTCCTGGTGAAGATCAACGGCAACATCGGCAACAGCGCCCTGGGTTCCTCGATCGAGGAAGAAGTGGCCAAGCTGACCTGGGGCATCCGCTGGGGTTCGGACACGGTGATGGACCTGTCCACCGGCAAGCACATCCATGAAACCCGCGAGTGGATCATCCGCAACTCGCCGGTGCCGATCGGTACCGTACCGATCTACCAGGCCCTGGAAAAGGTCAACGGCGTGGCCGAGGACCTGACCTGGGAGCTGTTCCGCGACACCCTGATCGAACAGGCCGAGCAGGGCGTGGACTACTTCACCATCCACGCCGGCGTGCTGCTGCGCTATGTGCCGCTGACCGCCAAGCGGGTCACCGGCATCGTCAGCCGCGGCGGCTCGATCATGGCCAAGTGGTGCCTGGCGCATCACAAGGAGAACTTCCTTTACACCCACTTCGACGAAATCTGCGAAATCATGAAGGCCTACGACGTCAGCTTCTCGCTGGGCGACGGCCTGCGTCCGGGCTCGATTGCCGACGCCAACGACGAAGCGCAGTTCGGCGAACTGGAAACCCTTGGCGAACTGACCAAGATCGCCTGGAAGCATGACGTGCAGTGCATGATCGAAGGCCCGGGCCACGTGCCGATGCAGTTGATCAAGGAGAACATGGACAAGCAGCTGGAGTGCTGCGACGAGGCGCCGTTCTACACCCTCGGCCCGCTGACCACCGACATCGCCCCGGGCTACGACCACATCACCTCCGGTATCGGTGCCGCGATGATCGGCTGGTTCGGTTGCGCCATGCTCTGCTACGTCACGCCCAAGGAGCACCTCGGCCTGCCGAACAAGGATGACGTCAAGACCGGGATCATCACCTACAAGATCGCCGCCCATGCCGCCGACCTTGCCAAAGGCCACCCGGGTGCGCAGATCCGCGACAACGCCCTGAGCAAGGCGCGCTTCGAGTTCCGCTGGGAAGACCAGTTCAACCTCGGCCTGGATCCGGACACCGCCCGGTCGTTCCATGACGAGACCCTGCCGAAGGACTCGGCCAAGGTTGCGCACTTCTGCTCGATGTGCGGGCCGAAGTTCTGCTCGATGAAGATCACCCAGGAAGTCCGCGAATACGCCGCCAACCAGCGCATCGACGTGGTGGACGTGGCGGTCGAGGACGGCATGCGCGAGCAGGCCGAGCGGTTCCGCCAGGAAGGCAGCCAGTTGTACAAGAAAGTCTGAGGTGAGCCCATCGCTGGCAAGCCAGCTCCCACAAGGGCCGCGGTGCATGCAGTCCCTGTGGGAGCTGGCTTGCCAGCGATAGGGCCCTTGAAATCAACAAAAAAACATCTGCCGAGACCACCATCGTGTCCCTACCCAGCAACTACTCTCCCGATTCCCCCGTCCCCGGCCACCAGCGCATTTTCGGCGCCCGTGACCTGTTCTCCCTGTGGTTCTCCCTCGGCATCGGCCTGATGGTGCTGCAGACCGGCGCGCTGCTGGCGCCGGGCCTGGGCCTGGCCGGATCGGTCCTGGCGATCGCCATGGGTACTCTGGTGGGGGTTCTGTTGCTGGCGGCGGTCGGGGTGATCGGCAGTGATACCGGCCTGTCGGCCATGGCCGCCCTGCGCCTGAGCCTGGGCAAGCACGGCGCGGCGCTGCCGGCGGTGCTCAATCTGCTGCAACTGATCGGCTGGGGCTCGTTCGAGATCATCGTCATGCGCGATGCCGCCAGCCTGCTCGGCGCCCAGTCGTTCGGCGAGCACAGCGCCTGGAACAGCCCACTGCTGTGGACCCTGTTCTTCGGCGGCCTGGCCACCCTGCTGGCGGTGAGCGGTCCGCTGACCTTCGTCCGCCGCATCCTGCGCAAATGGGGAATCTGGCTGCTGCTGGGCGCTTGCCTGTGGCTGACCTGGAACCTGTTCGCCAAGGCCGATCTGGCGGCGCTCTGGGTCAAGGCTGGTGATGGTTCGATGTCGCTGGCGGTAGGCTTCGATATCGCCATTGCCATGCCGCTGTCCTGGCTGCCGCTGATCGCCGATTACTCGCGTTTCGGCAAGCGTGCCAGCCGGGTGTTCGGCGGTACCGCATTGGGCTTCTTCATCGGCAACTTCTGGTTGATGAGCCTGGGCGTGGCCTACACCCTGGCCTTCGCGCCGAGCGGTGAGGTCAATGCGCTGCTGCTGGCACTGGCCGGTGCTGGCCTGGGGCTTCCGCTGCTGCTGATCCTGCTCGACGAATCCGAAAACGCCTTCGCCGATATCCACTCGGCGGCGGTGTCCAGCGGTCTGCTGCTGCGCCTGAAGGTGGAGCACCTGGCCCTGGCAATCGGCGTGGTTTGCACCCTGATCGCCTGCTTCGCGCCGCTGGCGCAGTACCAGAACTTCCTGCTGCTGATCGGCTCGGTGTTCGCGCCGCTGTTCGGCGTGGTGCTGGTGGATCACTTCGTGCTGCGTCGCCGCCGTCTGCCGGCCCAGGTCGGCTCACTGCACCTGGGTGCCGTGCTGGCCTGGGCGGGTGGGGTGGCGACCTATCACCTGCTGGCCAACTACGCGCCGGATGTCGGGGCAACCCTGCCGGCGCTGCTGCTGGCAGGTGTGCTCCACGCGGTGTTCAGCTTCAGCCGCGGCCGGGAAACAGTTCCGGCTTGATCACGCCGTTCAGGCGCGGGTAGGGGATCTTCAGTTCGACGTGGCCCATGGCGTAGGGTGCCAGGGCGTACACGTCGTACTTGAGCAGCACCGCGCCGTAGGTCAGGGCGATGTTCGCGGTTTTCTGGAATGGCCAGTTCTTCACGAACTCCGCGTCCTGATCCAGCTTGTTGGCGATCAGCCAGCCGCGGTGGGCCTCTTCCACGGTCTTCCAGAAGGTGTCTTCCTGACCCGGCACCAGCATGTCCTGCAGGGTCAGGACCTTTTCCTGCTGGCGCGACCAGTTGATGAAGGCGCGCCCCGGGCTGCCATGGGCGCCGCCGGTGTCCAGGTAGCTGGACAGTTCGACGATCACCAGTCCGTCATGCTGCTCGCGTACCTTGGCCTGCAAATAGGTGCTGTGGCGGCTTTCGGCCGAGCGCATGAAGCTGTCTTCGTAGGCCTTGAGCGAGGTCGGCAGCGCTGCGCCTTCGCCGTCGCGGGTCAGTTGCAGCAGGCCGCGCTCGACCACGGCATCCAGTTGCGGCTGTGCCGGGAAGTGCAGGGTGTCGATGTTCACCAGCGGGCAGTCGCTGGCGCTGCAGCCGGGCTTGATGTGCTCCCAGGCCTCGCGCTTGACCTCCAGCGGCTTGCGCATATTGGGCTGGAAAACGCTCTGGCACGCCCCCAGGACAAGGGCCAGGACAGCCACGGTAGTCAGTTTGACAAGCGTCATGATGATCCTTCTGGAACGACGGTGATCGGCCTTGGACCGTCGGCAGGGCCTTCGGTTCGCCACTAATCTTGAATAGACGGATGGCGCCTATCCTCGCAGCCCTCGGGTTGACTTTAAAGAGGGTGAAAGCCGAGGGTCCGCGGGGTAGGATTGCGCGAAGCTGCACGTAAGGCATTGAGGATTTCCATGACAGACAAGTTGAATAGCGTTCCAACGGCCGTTGATATCGTTCAGCGCGAGACCTGTTTCCAGGGCTTCTACCGGCTCGACCGGGTGCGCTTGCGCCACGAACTGTTCGCCGGTGGCATGGGCCGCGAGATCAGCCGCGAGCTGTTCGTTCGCCACGATGCCGTGTGCGTCCTGCCCTACGATCCGCAGCGCGACGAAGTGGTGCTGATCGAGCAGTTCCGCGTTGGTGCCCTGGACAAGACCGCCAACCCCTGGCTGGTGGAACTGGTCGCCGGTCTGATCGACAAGGACGAACAGCCGGAAGAGGTTGCGCATCGCGAGGCGCAGGAGGAAGCTGGCCTGGAATTCTCCGCGCTGTGGCCGATGACCCGGTATTTCCCGTCACCCGGCGGCAGCGACGAGTTGGTCCATCTGTACCTCGGTCGTTGCAGCAGCGAGGGGGCTGGCGGGCTGCATGGCCTGGAAGAAGAGGGTGAAGATATCCGCGTGCGGGTCTGGGCATTGGAAGATGCCCTGCAGGCCGTGCGCGACGGGCAGATTGCCAATGCGGCGTCGATCATCGCCTTGCAATGGCTGGCCCTGAACCGCGACGAAGTGAGGGGGATGTGGTCGTGAATCTTGTGCGCGAGCGCTATCGGGTCGATCTGGTTGGCTTGCAGGCTGCCTGCGAGGCGAACTATGCCCGCCTGATGCGCCTGCTGCCGGAAATGCGCACCTCCCTCAGCTCGCGACGCATCGGCATGACCCAGGGCGACCAGATGCTCGGCGTGCTGACCCTCGAGGTGGTGCTGGCCTGCCCGTACACCACCACCCTGCGCGTACGCCAGGAGCACAGCCTGCCCTGGCTGCCGGTGCCACAACTGGAAGTGCAGGTCTATCACGACGCGCGCATGGCCGAGGTGGTCAGCGCCGAGCATGCCCGGCGTTTCCGCAGCGTCTATCCCTACCCCAACGAAGCGATGCACCAGCCGGACGAAAAGGCCCAGCTCAACCTGTTCCTGGGCGAATGGCTGACCCACTGCCTTGCTTGCGGCCATGAATTGGCGATCGTTCGCTGAATTGCGTAGGAAAGCTCAACACCGCTGTTTCCCGCCGAACTGTTGGTCCTGCTGTATGCCAGCCTGCGTTCCATCACGCTTTTGTGATCGAACGTGGAGCAACGTATGCATATTGCAGTGGCAGGAGCGGGATGGAGTGGGTGTCACATTGCCCTTGAACTGGCAGCGCGCGGGCATCGGGTACTGCTGATCGAGCGTGAAGCGGACATTTTCAACGGGGTGTCCGGAAGCTTCGGCATCCGCTTGCACAAAGGGCCGCATTACCCGCGTTCGCGCGCGACGCGCGATCTCTGCGCAACCACCTTGCAGCGCTTTTGCGCGCACTACCCGGAGCTGGTGGTGGCGCATGAGGCCGCGGTCTATGCCCACGGCACGCTGGATGCCATCGGGCGTCCGTCGAAGGTGTCCGGCGAGGTCTTTGCCGAGGTCTGCCACGAATCGCCGGGCTGCCGGCGGATCGATCTTTCCGCGTCGGGCTATCGGAACCTGGAGGCGGCCTACGACCTCAATGAGCCTAGCGCCGTACTGGGTGGGCGTTTGCGCGATTACTTCCGCGCCCGGCTGGCGACGGCGGGTGTCGAGGTCCGCTGCCAGCGCCAGGTGCTGGAGGCGCATGCGGGCGGTGGGCGGGTACGCCTGTCGCTGGACGGCGGTGAGTCCGTGGAGGTCGATCGGTTGGTCAATACCACCGGCTACCAGTCGTTGGTCCCGCCGGCCGTGCCCGTGCTGGACGTGGTCTACCAGGTGTGCCTGGGCCTGGACTACGAAGACCGCGAGCCCGGGCAGAAGCCGATCTCGTTCATTGTCATGGATGGGTGGTTTCCGTGCCTGATGCCGTGCATCGACCGTCACGACCAGCTTCCCCGCAACTACGTGCTGACCCACGGCAGCTACACGATCCTCGGCTCGTTCCCGACGCCAGGGCGGGCCCGGGCATTGCTGGAGTCCCTGGATGACGCATTCGTCGAGTCGAAGGTCCGCCTGCTCAGCGAGCAGCAGATGTGTCGTTTCTGGCCCGGATTCCGGCCGCGCTTTCGCTATACCGGCTGGAAGGGCGTGGTGCTCGCCAAGCTCAGGACCCGCTCGGAGTTTCGCGGCGCGGTGGTGTTCGAGCAGGCCGGCATCATCCATGTGTTTCCGGGAAAGATCACCCACGTACTGCAAGCGGGTGATGAGGTGCTGGCGTTGCTGGAGGACAGCGATTGCATCGTGAAGGATGGCTTGCGCCATGTGCGGGGCGGAGTGCTGGACAGCGCCCGGCGCGAGATTGTCGAAAAACCACAGGCCGGTGAGGCGAATACCGCCGACCTGCAGACCCATGAAATGCTGAGGTCGACGGAGCATGTGTGACCGGTCGCGCATTCCGGGGGTTGGCCGTCCCATTCGCTGGCCGCATAATTCGAACTTTCTTACGAGGACTATGCCTTGCCGAGCCCGACCACCGAGGCGGCGCCGATCCTGTTGGTGCAGCTTTCCGACAGCCATCTGTTTGCCGATGCGGACGGCTCGCTGCTGGGCATGAATACCCACGACAGCCTGCGGCGGGTGATCGAGCGGGTGCTGGCCGAGCAGGAGCGGGTTGACCTGGTGCTGGCGACCGGGGATCTCTCCCAGGACGGTACCGATGCGTCCTACCAGCAATTCCGGCACATGACCGCAGCCATCAAGGCACCGGCGCGCTGGCTGGCGGGCAATCACGACGAGCCGCTGCCGATGGAGCGTGCCGCGGCCGGGACCGATCTGCTCGACGCGGTGACCGATATCGGCAACTGGCGGGTAGTGATGCTCGACTCGTCGATTCCCGGCTCCGTGCCAGGCTATCTCGACGAACGCCAGCTGCAACTGCTGGAACAGGCCCTGGCGGACGCCGGCGAGCGCCATTGCCTGGTCTGCCTGCATCACCAGCCGGTGTCCATCGATTGCGCCTGGATGGCCCCCATTGGCCTGCGCAATCCGGAGGCTTTGTTCCAGCGCCTGGAGTCCTTCCCCCAGGTCCGGGCGTTGCTTTGGGGGCATATCCACCAGGAGTGGGACCAGCAACGCGGCGACCTGCGCTTGCTGGCCTCGCCATCGACCTGTGTGCAGTTCGAGCCGGGCAGCGACGATTTCAAGGTCGATGAACAGCGTCCGCCCGGCTACCGTTGGCTGGCGCTGCACGACGACGGTCGGCTGGAGACCGGAGTTTCCCGTCTGAAGGATTTTGCCTTCAGCGTGGACTACGGCAACGGCTACTGAAGCATCGCGCAATCTCTAAAGCTGAATCATTTCCCTCTTATCAGGCTAAACTGCGCGTCTTTGTGCCCGCTGCTCGCGGGCGCTCCAAGGAAATCCGGGGGCGGAATGTCGGGCTCGATCCTTTACATCCATGGTTTGAACAGTGCGCCGAGCTCGATGAAGGCCAGCCAGTTGCTGGCGGTCATGCAGCGCATCGGCCTGGCCGGGCAACTGCGCGTGCCGGCCCTGCATCACCATCCGCGCCAGGCCATCGCGCAGCTGGAGGCCGATATCGCCGAACTGGGCCGGCCTTTGCTGGTCGGTAGTTCCCTCGGCGGCTACTATGCGACTCATCTGGCCGAACGCCACGGATTGAAAGCGCTGCTGATCAACCCGGCGGTCAATCCGCACCAGTTGTTCGACGGCTACCTGGGCACCCAGACCAACCACTACACCGGCGAAACCTGGGAACTGACCCATGATCATGTGGACGCCCTGGCCGAGCTGGAAGTCGCGCCACCCCAGGACGCCGCGCGCTACCAGGTATGGCTGCAGACCGGCGACGAAACCCTGGATTACCGCCGCGCCGAACGCTTCTACCGGGCCTGCGCCCTGCGTATCGAGGCCGGAGGCGATCACAGCTTCCAGCGCTTCGCCCAGCACCTGCCGGCCCTGCTGAGCTACGCGGGTATTGATGCGAAGACGTATCAGGACCTGGATTTTTCTGTATTTTGATTGCTTATTTTCACCCACGAATGACGACGAGACCCCATGGCCAATCCCAGCGCTAGCGCCTATAACGCAGACGCCATCGAAGTCCTCTCGGGCCTTGACCCGGTGCGCAAGCGTCCGGGCATGTATACCGACACCAGCCGCCCCAACCACCTGGCCCAGGAAGTCATCGACAACAGTGTCGACGAAGCCCTGGCCGGCCATGCCCGTTCGGTGCAGGTGATCCTTCACGCCGACCACTCCCTGGAGGTCTGCGACGACGGTCGCGGCATGCCGGTGGATATCCACCCTGAAGAGGGGGTGTCCGGGGTCGAGCTGATCCTCACCAAGCTGCATGCCGGCGGCAAGTTCTCCAACAAGAACTACCAGTTCTCCGGCGGCCTGCACGGCGTTGGCATCTCGGTGGTCAACGCCCTGTCGACCCAGGTCCGGGTGCGGGTCAAGCGCGACGGCAACGAATACCAGATGACCTTCGCCGACGGCTTCAAGGCCAGCGAGCTGGAAGTCATCGGTACGGTCGGCAAGCGCAATACCGGCACCAGCGTGTATTTCTCCCCGGATCCGAAGTATTTCGATTCGCCGAAGTTCTCCGTCAGCCGCCTCAAGCATGTGCTCAAGGCCAAGGCCGTGTTGTGCCCGGGCCTGACGGTGACCTTCGAGGACAAGAGCACCGGCGAGAAGGTCGAGTGGCACTACGAGGACGGCCTGCGTTCCTACCTGGTCGACTCGGTCAGCGAGTACCTGCGCCTGCCGGACGAGCCGTTCTGCGGCAGCCTGGCCGGCAACAAGGAAGCCGTGGACTGGGCCCTGCTGTGGCTGCCGGAAGGCGGCGATGCGGTCCAGGAAAGCTACGTCAACCTGATTCCCACCGCCCAGGGCGGCACCCACGTCAACGGCCTGCGCCAGGGCCTGCTGGATGCGATGCGCGAGTTCTGCGAGTTCCGCAACCTGCTGCCGCGCGGCGTCAAGCTGGCTCCGGAAGACGTCTGGGAGCGCATCACTTTCGTTCTTTCGATGAAAATGCAGGAGCCGCAGTTCTCCGGGCAGACCAAGGAACGCCTGTCGTCCCGCGAGGCCGCGGCCTTCGTTTCCGGCGTGGTCAAGGACGCCTTCAGCCTGTGGCTCAACGCTCACCCGGAAATGGGCATGCAACTGGCCGAGCTGGCCATCAGCAACGCCGGCCGTCGCCTCAAGGCGAGCAAGAAGGTCGAGCGCAAGCGCGTCACCCAGGGCCCGGCGCTGCCCGGCAAGCTGGCCGACTGCGCGGGCCAGGACCCGATGCGCGCCGAGCTTTTCCTGGTCGAGGGTGATTCCGCCGGTGGTTCGGCCAAGCAGGCGCGGGACAAGGAATTCCAGGCGATCCTGCCGCTGCGGGGCAAGATCCTCAACACCTGGGAAGTGGATGGCGGCGAAGTGCTCGCCAGTCAGGAAGTGCACAATATCGCCGTCGCCATCGGCGTCGATCCGGGCGCGGCGGACCTCAGCCAGTTGCGCTACGGCAAGATCTGCATCCTCGCCGACGCCGACTCCGACGGCCTGCACATCGCCACCTTGCTTTGCGCCCTGTTCGTCCAGCATTTCCGCCCGCTGGTCGAGGCTGGCCACGTTTACGTGGCGATGCCGCCGCTGTACCGCATCGACCTGGGCAAGGAAATCTACTACGCCCTCGACGAAGCCGAGCGCGACGGCATTCTTGACCGCCTGGTGGCCGAGAAGAAGCGTGGCAAGCCGCAGGTCACCCGATTCAAGGGCCTCGGCGAGATGAACCCACCGCAACTGCGCGAAACCACCATGGATCCGAACACCCGGCGCCTGGTCCAGCTGACCCTCGACGACTTCGAGCAGACCCGGGAAGTCATGGACATGCTGCTGGCCAAGAAACGCGCGGGCGACCGCAAGAGCTGGCTGGAGAGCAACGGCAACCTGGCCGAGGTCATGGCTTGATCCGTACGCTGTTGACGGCACTGCTGGCGCTGCTCGCAGTGCCGGCCATGGCCGATCCGTGGCCTGAACTGAGCCTGGTCTCCGAGCATCCGGTCGAAGGTATGCGCGGCGGCAACCTGTCCGGACTGGCGCAGTGCAACGGTGTGCTGTGGACCGTGTCCGACCGCGACGACGACCTGCTGTACAAGCTCGATACCGCCAGCCATGTGTGGCAGGCGCTCGGCGAGCCGCTGGCCGCGCCGCCGGTACCGGATGCCGGTTTCCCGCTGGGCCTGCGTTCGCGGCAGTGGGCCGCTTCGCTGGTGCGCGGTGGTGATCTCGACTTCGAGGGCATCAGCTGCGATGCGGCGGGCAATCGCTATATCGTCAGCGAGGCCCACGCCGCGGTGCTGGAAGTGCCGGTGGAAGGTGAGCCGAACTGGCTGAAGATCGATCCGGCGATGATTCGCCAGGCACGGGCCAGCGGCATGCTACTGCACTTCAATGCGCTGTTCGAAGGCCTTGCCATCAGTCCGGCGGGTGACCGCCTGTGGCTCGCCGCCGAGCGTGAGCGACGCGGGCTGCTGCTGGTCAACCGCAAGCAGAGCACCTGGACCTGCGGCGACGCCTGCGTGCTGCTCAGCGAGGCCGGCACCGAAATGCAGCCGGACCAGTTCCCCAAGGCCCGTGAGGTATCCCGGGACTTCTCCGACCTGGCCCTGTTCGAGGGCAAATTGTTCACCCTGGAACGCAATGCCTACCGCATCTGTCGCCGCGACGCGCAGAGCGGGCAGGTGGAGCGTTGCTGGTCGTTCGCCGGCGAGGCGCTCACGGAACAGCGTCAATACAGCCAGCCCTACGGACTGGCCGAAGCCATGGTGATTGACGCCGAGGGTGCCTGGATCGGCATCGACAACAACAGCGGTGTGCGTGCCGATGGCGAGGATCGCCCGATCATCTGGCGATTCGCCGCACCGAAAGGCGGCTGGAGCGCGAAGAAATGAGCCAGGCACCGGGTCAGCGCATCGGGCGGGTGTTCATGGTTCTGGCCTGGGCGGCCGGGCTGTTTCTTGCCACGCGCTTTTTCGGCGCCTGGGAAGACAAGCAGGTCAATCCCAACAGCCAGATCACCTCGCAACATGGCGAAGGTTTCGTCGAAGTACGTCTGGCCGGCAATGGCCAGGGGCATTTTGTCGCCGACGGCCTGATCAACGGTCAGGCCGTGCATTTCCTGCTCGATACAGGTGCTACCGATGTGGCGATTCCCGAGTCCGTGGCCCGTGATTTCGGCCTGGAGCGCGGCGCTCCGGTGACCGTGAGTACCGCCAATGGCCGCGCCGAGGGTTATCGCACCCGTCTGGACAGCGTGCAATTGGGCGATATCCTGCTGCGCGATGTTCGCGCCCTGGTGGTCCCGGGACTGGATGGCAGCCAGGTATTGCTGGGCATGAGTGCCCTGAAACAACTTGAATTCACCCAGCGCGGCGGCACCTTGCTGCTGCGCCAGACCTTGAACTGATGAGGCCCGCATGAGCGACTCCCTTGATCTGAGCCTCGATGGCGTAGAGCGCCGGTCACTGGCCGACTTCACCGAACAGGCCTACCTCAACTATTCCATGTACGTGATCATGGACCGGGCCCTGCCGCACGTCGGCGACGGCCTGAAGCCGGTACAGCGGCGTATCGTCTACGCCATGAGCGAACTGGGCCTGGATGCCGACTCCAAGCACAAGAAGTCGGCGCGTACCGTCGGTGACGTGCTCGGTAAATTCCACCCCCATGGCGATTCGGCCTGCTACGAGGCCATGGTGCTGATGGCGCAGCCGTTCAGCTATCGCTACACCCTGGTCGATGGCCAGGGCAACTGGGGTGCGCCGGACGATCCGAAGTCCTTCGCCGCCATGCGTTACACCGAGGCGCGCCTGTCGCGTTATTCCGAAGTGCTGCTCAGCGAGCTGGGCCAGGGCACTGCGGACTGGGTACCGAACTTCGACGGTACCCTGGAAGAACCTGCCGTTTTGCCGGCACGTTTGCCGAATATCCTCCTCAATGGCACCACTGGTATCGCCGTGGGCATGGCCACCGACGTGCCGCCGCATAACCTGCGGGAAGTCGCCAGCGCCTGCGTGCGCCTGCTGGACGAGCCGAAAGCCACGGTCGAACAGCTTTGCGAGCATATCCAGGGGCCGGACTATCCGACCGAAGCGGAAATCATCACCCCCCGTGCCGAACTGCTGAAGATCTACGAAAGCGGCCGCGGCTCGATCCGCATGCGTGCCGTCTATCGCATCGAGGACGGCGATATCGTTGTCACCGCGCTGCCGCACCAGGTCTCCGGGGCCAAGGTGCTGGAGCAGATCGCCGCGCAGATGCAGGCGAAGAAACTGCCGATGGTCGCCGACCTGCGTGACGAGTCCGACCACGAGAACCCGTGCCGTATCGTCATCATCGCCCGCTCCAACCGGGTCGATCTCGACGAACTGATGCAGCATCTTTTCGCCACCACCGACCTGGAATCGAGCTACCGGGTCAACGTCAACATCATCGGCCTCGACGGCCGGCCGCAATTGAAGAACCTGCGGGCGCTGCTGCTGGAGTGGCTGGAATTCCGCATCGCTACCGTTCGTCGCCGGTTGAAGTTCCGCCTCGACAAGGTCGAGCGTCGCCTGCATCTGTTGGACGGCTTGCTGGTCGCCTTCCTCAACCTGGACGAAGTGATCCACATCATTCGTACCGAGGACCAGCCGAAACAGGCCCTGATCGCCCGCTTCGACCTGACCGAGATCCAGGCCGACTACATCCTCGAAACCCGTCTGCGCCAGTTGGCGCGGCTGGAAGAGATGAAGATCCGCGGCGAGCAGGAAGAGCTGCTGAAAGAACAGGCCAAGCTGCTGGCCCTGCTGGGCAGCGACACCAAGCTGCGCAAGCTGGTGCGTAGCGAGCTGATCAAGGATGCGGAAACCTACGGCGATGATCGTCGTTCGCCGATCGTTGCCCGTGCCGAGGCCAAGGCCTTGTCCGAAAACGAGCTGATGCCGACCGAGCCGGTCACGGTGGTGCTTTCCGAGAAAGGCTGGGTGCGTTGCGCCAAGGGCCACGACATCGATGCTACCGGGCTGTCGTACAAGGCGGGTGATGGCTTCAAGGTGGCGGCGGCGGGGCGGTCCAACCAGTTCGCCGTGTTTATCGACTCCACCGGACGCAGCTACTCGGTGGCCGCCCATACCCTGCCGTCGGCACGGGGCCAGGGCGAGCCGCTGACCGGCCGTCTGACGCCACCACCGGGGGCGGCATTCGAATGCGTGCTGCTGCCGGATGACGACGCCCTGTACGTGATCGCCTCCGACGCGGGCTATGGCTTCGTGGTCAAGGGCGAGGACCTGCAAGCCAAGAACAAGGCGGGCAAGGCCCTGCTCAGCCTGCCCAATGGCGCCAAGGTGCTGGCACCGCGGCCGGTGGCCGATCGCGAGCAGAACTGGCTGGCGGCGGTCACCACCGAAGGGCGCCTGCTGGTGTTCAAGATCAGCGACCTCCCGCAACTGGGCAAAGGCAAGGGCAACAAGATCATCGGTATACCCGGTGATCGGGTGGCCAGCCGTGAGGAATACGTCACGGACATGGCTGTGCTCGCCGACGGAGCGACCCTTGTATTGCAAGCCGGCAAGCGTACCCTGTCACTCAAGGGTGAAGACCTGGAGCACTACAAGGGCGAGCGTGGGCGCCGCGGCAACAAGCTGCCACGGGGCTTCCAGCGGGTCGATGCGTTGTTGGTCGACACTCCCGAGTAGGACTTGTACACGCCCGGAAACGGTAATTTCCTACGCGTTCCGGGCGTAAATGCTGGAGTCAGAGCGTGTTTTCGCGGATGATAGCCCGCTTGTGGCGTCGGCGTGGCCGGGTGCCCGACTGAATTCTTGAGTATCACTGCGGTGCCGTGTGGTGGCCGCCTGGATGGGATGATGACTTTTCTGCGCCTTCCATTTGTTCTTTTGCTGACCGGTGTGCTCGGCCTGGCCGGGTGCAGCATGCACCAGCCGGTCGCGCTCTATCAGCTCGACAGTGGTGAGCCGGGGCAGCCAAAGCAGGCTGCCGGCATGTCGGTGGTGCTGGGACCGGTTTCGGTCGCTGACTACCTGCAACGCGAGACCCTGCTGCAGCGCCAGCCCGACGGCAGCCTCACTGCGGCGACGGACGGTCGCTGGGCGGGTAGCCTGTCCTCCGATATCGATCAATTGCTGGTACGTCAGCTGGCCTGGCGCCTGGATAGCCAGCGGGTAGTCCTGGCGCCTGCCAGTACCGGTTTCAACCCGGATGTGCAGGTGCTGCTGTCGATCACTCGCCTGGATTCCGGTGCCAACCAGCCGGCGATCCTCGATGCCCAATGGCGTTTGCTCGACCGCCGCGGCCAGGTGCGGGACAACCGTATCGTCCACCTCGAACAACCGCATGCAGGTAGTTCGGCGGCGCAGGTGCAGGCCCAGGGCCAGTTGCTGCAAAAGCTCGCCGAACAACTGAGCACCGCGCTCAAGCCGCTGGCCAACCAGCCAGCGATCGCCGAAGAGGCGCCTGCGAAGAAACCGGCGGCACCGGTTCAGGTGCGCAAGGAACCGGAGAAGCCGAAGATTCCGATGGCTTCGCCGATCCGTACTGATATGGAAGTGTTCCGGTTCTGACCGGAGGCCCAATGAAAAAGCCCGCAGCGATGCGGGCTTTTTTATTGGGTGCTGGAAACAGCTTTGTCTGTACTGGCCCTATCGCTGGCAACGCCAGCTCCCACAGGTTCAGTGGTGTCCACGGTCACTGTGGGAGCTGGCGTTGCCAGCGATGAGGCTATCAGCAGCACTACAACCCTCAGCTTTTCACCTGCCGCTCATGCATCCGCGCCAGTTGGCGCTCCAGCATCGACGGATAGGGCTCCATCAACCGCTCTACGCAGCAAGCACCTTCAGGGCTGGCAATCGGGCGAATCCGCGCACGCTGGCGGATCAGGGCGTCATCGCTGATCTTGCGCTCCACCAGCAGCAAGTTGCGGCTGTGTTGCGACAGCGCCAGGGCGTCCTGGGCCTTTTCGGTCAGCAGCAGGTCGATCTGGCTCAGGCCATTCAGGTCTTCACCCAGGGCCAGGCCCAATTGCAGTTGCAGGGTGATGCCACTGTCGGCCACCTCCACTTGCAAGGCATGGCCCAGGGCGCGCAACAGCTCGCCGCAGCAGATGGCATTGGTCAGGTAGTCTTCGCCGCTGTCCTGGCTGTGGAACAGCAGCAGGGTGCTGCCGTCGTTGAGCGTCTGCACTTCGCCTTCATACAGCGAAGCGGCTTGCTCCAGGCAGTCGCGATAGCGTTCCAGCAGCTCGGTCAGGCGGGTGCGGGGCAGGCGCCGCAGTTGCTCCTGGGAGCCCAGTTGTACGGCAAGCACGGCGCTTTTCGTCGGTTCACGCGGTGCGGCAGGCTTGGCGGCGAGCGGGGCAGCAGCCGGGGCCACATCATCACGCAGGTCGGCGAAGGCGTCGTCGTCCTCGTCTTCTTCGGCTTCCACCACGCGCTTGGGCGCGCGCACCACCGCAGGTGCCTCGTCGAAGTCCGGATCCCGCAGGTCGCGGACCTCGAACGGTTCGGCGTCTTCTTCCTCGAAACCGCCCTCGATCTCCGGTTCCGGCTCGACCGGCTTCGGTGGCGGGGCGAAACGCGAGTGCAACTGGCGCGCAAGGTCGCCGATCTCGTCCTGGCGCTCGGTGGCCGGGGTGTATTCGTCGAGGTCGCGCAGCCACACCCGCAGTTGCAGCAGCGGCGTGGAGATGTAGCGGCCGAGGCGCAGGCTCATGGTCAGTGCCAGGGCCAGCAGGATGCCGGCGAGGATGCCCATGCTCTGCAGGCTGATGGTCATCGGCTGCTGGAACTGGCTCATGTCCAGGCTGATGCGCAGTTGCCCGGCGGTGACGTCCTGGAAGGTGATCTTGGTCTGGTACAGGCCTTCGGCCTCGCCCAGCAGGCTGTTCTTCGGACGCTGGCCGGCTTCGGCGAGGATGCGGTTGTCGACGCTGTAGATGGCGGCGTGGGCCACCAGCGGGTTCTTCACCAGGTTGCCGAGCAGCACGTTGAGGCTGAGGATGTCGTTGGACACCAGCAGCTCGGTGGCCGAGGTCGCGGTCTGGGTGGTCAGGCTCTGGCCCAGGGCGTCGGCCTGCTCGTGCATGGCTTCCTTGAACTGCAAACCCATCACGCAGGCATAGATCACCAGCGCCAGGGCAACCAGGAAGACGTTGTGGCAGGCGATGCGCAGTGCCAGTGGCACGCGACGCTGACGCAGGGCACGGAAGATCAGCAGGAAGAAGTTGTCGGTTTTGACGGGCGTGGGCCGGTTCACTGAGCGCGGCTCTTTATGACGGAGAAATTGCTGCGCAGTATAGCGAGCGGCCTCGGGACGGCAAAGCATCGACTGCGCCCGATGGTCCGTAAAAGGCGGTAGAATGCGCATTTTTTGCACGTCCTGGAGCTCGTCTTGCGCGAAATCGTCTTGATCAACATCACCGGTGAGGACCGTCCGGGTCTGACCGCGGCCATTACCGGCGTTCTGGCCCGTGGCGGTGTGAATATCCTCGATATTGGCCAGGCGGTGATCCACGACACCCTGTCGTTCGGCATCCTGGTCGAGATTCCCGGTACGGAACAGGGCTCCTCGGTACTCAAGGACCTGCTGTTCACCGGCTACGAACTGAACCAGCAGGTGCGCTTCACCCCGGTGTCGGAAGACGACTACCGCAACTGGGTGGCCAACCAGGGCAAGCCGCGCCATATCGTGACCCTGCTGACCCGCAAGGTGACCGCCGAGCAACTGCAACGGGTCAGCTCCATCACTGCCAAGTACGGGCTGAACATCGATCATATCGACCGTCTGTCCGGTCGCGTTGCGCTGGATACCCCGGTGGAGCAGAGCAAGGGCTGCATCGAGTTTTCCGTGCGCGGCGAGCCGGCTGACCCGCAGGCCCTGCGTGCCGAGTTCCTCAGCGTCGCCCAGGAGCTGGGTGTGGATATCGCCTTCCAGCAGGACTCGCTGTTCCGCCGTAACCGTCGCCTGGCGGTGTTCGACATGGACTCGACCCTGATCGAAGCCGAAGTGATCGACGAACTGGCCAAGGCCGCCGGCGTCGGCGAGCAGGTTTCGGAAATCACCGAGCGCGCCATGCGCGGCGAGCTGGACTTCCGCGCCAGCTTCAAGGAGCGCTTGGCGCTGCTCAAGGGCCTGGACGTCAGCGTGCTGGACGAAATCGGTGCCTCGCTGCGCCTGACCGAAGGCGCCGAGACCCTGTTCGCCGAGCTCAAGCGCCTGGGCTACAAGACCGCCATTCTCTCCGGCGGCTTCACCTACTTCGCCAAGCAACTGCAAGCCAAGCTGGGCATCGACTATGTGTTCGCCAACGAACTGGAAGTGGTCGATGGCAAGTGCACCGGCGTTGCCATCGAGCCGATCGTCGATGCACAGCGCAAGGCCGACCTGCTGACCGAACTGGCGCGCAAGGAAGGCTTGCAGATGGAGCAGACCATCGCTGTCGGCGATGGCGCCAACGACCTGCCGATGCTCGGCATTGCTGGCCTGGGCGTGGCGTTCCGCGCCAAGCCGCTGGTGCGCCAGTCGGCCAAGCAGGCGATCTCCACCCTGGGCCTCGATGGTGTGCTCTACCTGCTGGGCATGCGTGATCGCGAAGGCAATGCCTGATTAGAGCGAACGGTTCTAACCATTCGTCCCTTGTTCCCTGGCGTTCTTTGCGAGGCGGCTAGGCTTGCTCGCGTGCGGTCCGTTCCCAGGGCCGCACGGCCGGTCTGGAAACTGGCCGGTCCCCACCAGCAACTTCAAGGAGATGAAGTTCATGGCGAACAACAAGTACGCAGTTCAGAACCAATGGGGTGGTAACAGTGCACCGTGGCATCCGGGTGGAACCTGGCAGCTGGGTGCGCGGGATAACCAGAAGGTCGTGGCCATCGATATCCGTTCCGGTGACGGCGGTGTGACCTTCAAAGGCCAGATGACCTATTCGGGCGAAGGTCCGATCGGCTTCAAGGCCAAGCGTGTCGCCCAGAACCGCTACGAAGTCCAGAACCAGTGGGGCGGCAACGACGCTCCGTGGCATCCGGGTGGCGAATGGGTCATTGGCGGCCGTGACAACCAGAGCGTGGTTGCCCTGAGCGTCAAGTCGAACGATGGCGGCAAGAGCCTTGATGGCACCAACACCTATGACAACGAAGGCCCGATCGGCTTCCGCAGTCATCTGGAGTAAGGCGCCAGGCTGAAGAACCGCCCCCTGCATCGGGGGCGGTTTGCGTTGCGGGGATCAGGCTTGCGCTGCGACCGGCAGGGCCATGCCCTGACCCATGGTGACTGGCGAACCGGCACCGAGATTCTCGCCCCACTTCACCTGCTCCGGCCCGAACAGCACGATGGCGGTGGAGCCCAGCTTGAAGCGGCCCAGTTCCGCACCCTTCTCCAGATGGATCGGCGCACGCGAGGCTTCGTCGTAGCGGAAGGTTTTCAGCTCGCGCTTCGGCGGGGTGACCAGGCCGGCCCAGACCGTCTCGATCGAGGCGACGATCATCGCACCCACCAGCACCACGGCCATCGGCCCGCGCTCGGTATCGAACAGGCACACCACGCGTTCGTTGCGGGCGAACAGTTCCGGGACGTTTTCCGCGGTGGTCTGGTTCACCGAGAACAGGCGGCCAGGCACGTAGATCATTTCACGCAGGGTACCGGCCAGCGGCATGTGCACGCGGTGGTAGTCCTTTGGCGACAGGTACACGGTGGCGAATTCGCCGCCCATGAACGGTGCTGCATTGGCCGGGTCGCCGCCAAGCAGTTCCTGGGCGCTGTAGCTGTGGCCCTTGGCCTGGAAGATGCGGCCGTGCTCGATCGGGCCCAGCTGGCTGATGGCACCGTCGGCCGGGCAGAGGATCGCCCCCGGCGTCTCGTCGAGCGGGCGGGCACCCGGCTTCAGGGCGCGGGTGAAGAAGTCGTTGAAGTGCTCGTAGGCAGTCAGGTCTTCCACCAGGGCCTGGGACATGTCGACCTGGTAGCGCTTGGCGAACCAGGCGGTGAAGGCGTTCTTGAACCAGCGCACGCGGCATTCGGCGATGCAGCCGGCCAGGCGCGAGAGCAGGTGATGGGGCAGCAGGTACTGGCTGATGATGAACAAACGGGATTTCATTGGGTTTCCTTAAACTTCGACGGGCGTGTCCGGATGGTTGCCCCATTCGCCCCAGGAGCCGGCGTACGCCTTGACCCGTGGGTAGCCCAGGTGCTTGGCCACCAGGTAGGTGAAGCCCGAGCGGTGGTGAGTCTGGCAGTGGGTGACCACTTCCTTGTCCTTGCTGATGCCGAGCTGTTCGAGGATCTGCGGCATGTCCTTGCGGATGCGCAGCGCGTCGTTCAGGTCCATGCCGGCGGTCCACTCGAAGTTGACCGCGCCAGGGATGTGTCCGCCCTTGGCGGCGAGGACTTTCTCGCCGCGGTATTCGCCGGGGCTGCGCGCGTCCCAGATCGCCAGGTCGGCGGCGCCGAGGCGGCTTTGCAGGTATTCGCGGGTGGCGGTGGGCTCGTCGTGCAGCACCAGGTTGACCGCTGCCGTGGCATTGGCCGGGACTTCGGTGCTCAGCAGGTTGGCTGGCCAGGCCTGCACGCCACCATTGAGGTAGTGGTAGCGCTTGTGGCCGATGACATCGAGCAGCCAGATGAAGCGGCCGGCCCAGCCGCCGCCTTCATCGTCGTAGACCACGTAGGTGGCATCGGCGCGATGGCCCAGTTCGGCGAAGAGTTTTTCCAGCTCGGTCTTGGCCGGTGCCAGGCCTGGTGCCGGTGGCTGACCCAGTTGCGTGCGCTTGGGATCGACGAAGCGGGCACCGGGAATATGGCCGCTGCCGTAGCGATTGACGCTGGTCAGGTCGACCAGGATCAACTCCGGCGAGTCGAGGCGCGCCTGCAGGTCTGCCGGTTCGATCACCAGGGGCAAGCCAGAAAAGTCAGTCATCCAGAAACTCCAGAGCGGAACAGAGGGGGGCGATTGTAGCGCAGGGTCAGGCGCCGCGGTTGCTGAAGGTGGCGAGGGCGCGCTCCAGGCACTGCGCGGTCTTGGCGAAGGCCTGCACGCTGATTTCGGAGAAGGGGCCGCCACCCTGGTCGGCCATCAGCAGCATGATCACCTTGCCGTTGTTCGACAGCGAGCGCAGCAGCAGGTGTTCGCCGCGGAACAGCACGCGCAGGCTACCGGGCAGCAAGGCGGAGAACTGGGCGTGGTTCTGTGGGGTCAGGCGCAACTGCGCGGATTGTGTGAGCAGTCGTTGCAGCAGCTTGCTTTGTTCCACCGGCACGGTGAGGTTGGCGGCCTGTTGCGGCAGTCCGGCCAGTTGGTGCACGCGCAGGTAGCTTTGCGTCTTGTCGCTCATCAACAGCAGCACCCGTTTCATCCCGCAGGCCTGCAAGGCTTCGCGGGCGTAGCTGGTCAGGTGCATGGCGTTGGAGAACGGGCTCGGCTCGCTGAGCAGTTCGGCGCAGTACTTGCGCCAGTCGCCCAGGGCCTTGGTGTCGGGGGTGGTCGCCTGTTGCATGCCGCGGGGAATGTAGCGGGCATTTGCGGGCCAGAGCAGCATCTGCGCCGGATGGAACACGCCCTCCAGCGCATGCTTGCGCGCACTGACCGCGGCCTGCTGGTGGTTCTGCACCTGGACATCTTCCAGCGGTGCTTGCAGGTACAGGCTGATCAAGCGTTGCCAGCGGCGGATGTGCGCACCGGTCCAGGCATGCTGCGATGCCAGGGCCACGCCGTTGGCCAGCATCACGGTATTGGCCGGGTGGTTCAGCCAGCGACGCAGTTCCGGGTCGGCGTCCAGCTTTTGTTGCTGGCGCAGCGGGCTCTTGTGGTCGCGGGCGATGTGCATGACCTTGGCCAGCGAGCGGCGTTCTTCCAGCAGCAGGCGATAACCCTGGGTGACCCAGGTCGGCAGGCGCCAGAACTCGGCGAGGGCCTGGCACAGGCGCAGCAGGCGCACGCCGAACAGTTCGCGTTCGACTTTGGGTGCTGGCTCGCCGCGGTGCACCACGCGCACTTCCCATTCTTCGAGCAGTTGCGGGTGGGTCAGGGCCAATGGCCACAGCGGGGAAAGGAACAGCAGGCTGCCCCAGTGGATGTCCTGCCAGAGCCGCGCCAGGCGGCTGGCGAACAGGCCGCTGGCCTGTTGGCTGGCGTGCTGGCTGATCATCTGCAACTGGCGCAGGGCCAGGGGAATCTGTTCGATGGGGGCGCTGGTCAGGCGTTCCATCAGGGCATCGGCGCGCGCCAGGCCGAGACGGTTGAGGGCCACTTCGAGGTTCTCGGCGGGCTCGGCGATGGTGGTGTGGGTATGCCGATTCGCCTCGCGCATTACGCTTAGTACCAAAGCCGGACTATCCTGCATGACTTCGGCAATGTCGCGCAGCGAGCGGCGACTGTCCGCGATCGCGGTTTTGACCCGGTCGTGGCTGTGGCTGGGCACCGGCAGGTGGGTGCTGTCCAGTAGTTTGATCCAGGCGTCGAGAGTCTTCGGATTCGTAGTTGGCACGATGGTTTCACTAGGCATGCTGGAAGTGGGCCAAGCTGGCTTTTCGCCTTGACTGGCTATAGTCTGGCGCAGAACTGCCGATAAGTAGAAGAAGAGATTTACTAACTTCCGTCCTCACCCAAGACCCCGACAGTAAGTGCTTTCTATCTATGGCTAAAATTATCGGCATCATTGTCGTATTCGCGAGCGTGCTAGGCGGATATGTTCTCTCCCACGGCAAGATCGCGGCCCTGATCCAGCCTTTCGAGGTGCTGATCATCGGTGGTGCCGCATTCGGTGCGTTCCTGCAGGCCAACCCTGGCTATATGACCATGCACGTGGTGAAAAAGTCGCTGAGCATGTTCAGCAGCCGCTTTTCCCATGCCTTCTATATAGAAGTGCTCGGCCTGGTCTACGAGATTCTCAACAAGAGCCGTCGCGAAGGCATGATGGCGATCGAGGGCGACATCGAGGATGCCGCAGCCAGCCCGATCTTCGCCAAGTACCCGGCGGTGTTGAAGGATGAACGCATGACCGCGTTCATCTGTGACTACCTGCGCATCATGTCCACCGGCAACATGGCACCCCATGAGCTGGAAGGCCTGTTCGACATGGAGTTGCTGAGCCTTAAGGAAGAGCTGGAGCATCCCTCCCATGCGGTGACCGGTATCGCCGACGGCATGCCCGGCTTCGGTATCGTCGCGGCGGTACTGGGTATCGTGGTGACCATGGCTTCCCTCGGCGACGGCGACCAGAAATCCATCGGTCTGCACGTAGGTGCGGCACTGGTCGGTACCTTCTTCGGTATTCTCGCGGCCTACGGCTTCTTCGGTCCGCTGGCCAACTCCCTGGCCCACGATGCCAAGGAAGAGCTGAACACCTACGAAGCGATCAAGGCTTCCCTGGTGGCTTCGGCCTCGGGCATGCCGCCGTCGCTGGCGGTCGAATTCGGGCGCAAGGTGCTGTATCCGAAGCACCGCCCGAGCTTTGCCGAGCTGGAACAAGCAGTCCGCGGTCGCTGATCCATGGAAAATAATCAGCCGATTATCATCAAGCGCGTCAAGCGCTTCGGCGGCGGCCATCATGGTGGTGCGTGGAAGATCGCCTTCGCCGACTTCGCCACGGCGATGATGGCGTTCTTCCTGGTGCTCTGGTTGCTGTCCACGGCCACACCGGAACAGAAGATCGCCATCGCCGGCTATTTCAAGGACCCGATCGGGTTCTCCGAAAGCGGTACGCCGTACATCATCGACCTGGGTGGCTCCCCCGAGCTGGCGCCGGAAAAGACCATCAACCCCGAGCAGAAGGCCGAGCCGACGCCGGAAAGCAGCATCGTCAGCCCCGAGCAGGCCGAGAACCTGGCCGAGCAGGTGGAGCGCGAGCGCCTTGAGCTAGTCCTGCAGGAGCTGCAGAACAAGGTCGAGCAGAGCCCCGAGCTGCAGAAGTTCAAGGACCAGATCCTCTTCGAAATCACCCAGGATGGCTTGCGCATTCAGATCGTCGACGCCGAGAACCGGCCGATGTTCGACCTCGGCAGCGCGCGCCTGAAGCCCTATTTCGAAGACATCCTGCTGGCCATGGCCGACACCATCAAGACGGTGCCGAACAAGATCAGCGTCAGTGGCCATACCGACGCCAAGCCATATGCCGGCAGCGGCGAGTTCGGCAACTGGGAGCTCTCGGCCAACCGCGCCAACGCCGCGCGGCGTGCGCTGGTCGCCGGTGGTTATCCGGACGGCCAGGTGGCGCGGGTGGTGGGTTATGCCTCGTCGTCGCTGTTCGATCGCGAGCATCCGCTGAACCCGGTGAACCGCCGCATCGATATCGTGGTGCTGACCAAGCGGGCCCAGCGCGCCATCGAAGGTGAGCAGTCGACGCCGGACAACCCGGCCCCTGCGACCAACCCGGATGGCACCCCGGCGGCGCCTGCCGCGCCGGGTGCAGCGGCGCCGCAGCCCGAGCCGGAGCCGATGCAGCCTCAGGAATTGCGCCAGAAGCTGAACATCTTCGAGGACGGTACGTTGAAGATGGACGAGCCAGGCAAGCAGCAGTAAGCACGCTTGCAGGAAAAACGCCCGCCTGGAGTCATCCAGGCGGGCGTTTTGTTTTTCTCAGAAGCCGCGGCGTACGCGGGCCTTGAGATCGGTGTGGAAAAACTCGGCGTTGTTGCGGTTGGTCTCGGCGGCGTCCTTGCTGATGGCGCGGCGGAAGGTGTGCTCGTCGTGGTAAGCGCTGACGAACAGGTCGATGTGTTCGCGCCGGGTCAGGGTCGGCCAGCGCTCCAGGTAGCCGGGCAGGCTGCCTTCGCACTGGTAGAAGGCCAGGCGACGGTTCAGTTGGGTCGCACTGCCGAGGCTGAAGGGAATCCACCACTCATCCACGCCGCCCTGGCCGAGCACTGTGATCATGTGGGTGCAGGCGTTGATGTTGGTGTTGAACAGCGTGCAGATGTCGTCGGTGGTCTGCTGGGCCTGAGGGTCGAACAGTTCGAGGCAGGTATTGATGCCTTCGAGCTTGAGCCGTTCGTTGATCACGAACGCGTCGAGGCGGTCAGGGTGGCGGTAGCTGATGAATACAGGCATCACGAGGCGTCCTTTCTGGTGAAAGCGGCGACGATCAGTGAATTCCTTCAGCCCGGCAATAGATGCCCAAAAACAAAGAAATGTCCTACATATCCGTATGACGTGTCCTACAGACACGTCCTACTGGCGGCCGCCTCGGGCGAGGCCGACCGCCCTCTCGATCAGTAGGTATCCTGCGGCAGGCTGGCGATGATCGAGCGGTAGCTGTTCATCCGCTGCTGCTGGATGCGCCCGTCTTCCAGGGCCTTGAGCAGTGCGCAGCCCGGCTCGCGGTCGTGCTTGCAGTCGCGGAAGCGGCAGGTGCCGAGCAGGTCGGTGAACTCGATGAAACCTGCCTCGACATCGTCACGGCTGACGTGCACCAGGCCGAATTCGCGGATACCGGGGGAGTCGATCAGCTCGCCGCCGCCGGGGAAGTGGTACAGGCGTGCGGTGGTGGTGGTGTGCTGGCCCTGGCCGGACCACTCCGACAGTTCGCCGACCCGGGTCTGCACGTCCGGCAGCAGGCTGTTGACCAGCGACGACTTGCCGACCCCCGACTGACCGACGAATACGCTGATATGGCCGTCGAGCATCGCTTGCAGCTGTTCCATGCCGTTGCCGTGGTGTGCCGAAACTTCCAGCAGTGGATAACCCAGTTGCCGGTACACCGCCAGCAGGGCGTTCAGGGCCGGAGCGTTGTCGTCATCGATCAGGTCGGCCTTGTTCAGCAGCAGCAGGGGGCGGATGCCAGCGTGCTCGGCGGCGACCAAGTAGCGATCGATCAGGTTGGCGTGGGGCTCCGGGGCCGGGGCGAAGACGATCACGATCAGGTCGACGTTGGCTGCTACCGGCTTGAGCTGGCCGCGGCTGTCGGGGCGGCACAGTTCGGTGCTGCGCGGCAGTTGCGCGACGATCACGCCGATGCCCTGGTTGCCCGCGCGCCAGACCACGCGGTCGCCGGTCACCAGCGCCGGGAGGTTGGCGCGCAGATGGCAGCGGAATACCTGGCCGGCTTCCTGGCCATCATCGGCCTCGACTTCCACCTGCACACCGAAATGGGCGATCACCAGGCCGGTCTGTTCTGGCCCCAGGTCGCCGCCTTCGAGCACCTCCAGGGCGCGCTCCTCGCGTTTGGCCGCACGGGCGGCGCGTTCTTCCTGGATTTTTTCGATGCGCCAGTTCTGGCGGCGGTTGAGCTGGCGTTTGGCCATGAATGTCTCGTCGATTTAAAGCAGGGATGTTGAAACGGCGTCGAGTTTAGCACGCTCCACTAGGCTAAACTGCGCACCTACCGAGGAGTCCGACTTATGCAAAACCCACAGAATCTGATCTGGATCGACCTGGAAATGACCGGTCTGGACCCTGACCACGACGTCATCATCGAGATGGCGACCATCGTCACCGACAGCGACCTCAACACCCTGGCCGAAGGTCCGGTGATCGCCATCCATCACAGCGACGAAGTGCTGGCCCGCATGGATGACTGGAACACCCGTACCCACGGCGCCTCCGGCCTGACCCAGCGGGTACGCGAAAGCCGCATCGATATGGCCGAGGCCGAGGCGCAGACCATCGCTTTCCTCGAACAGTGGGTGCCGAAGGGCAAGTCGCCGATCTGCGGCAACAGCATCTGCCAGGACCGCCGCTTCCTCTATCGCCACATGCGCTCGCTGGAAAACTACTTCCACTACCGCAACCTGGACGTCTCGACCCTGAAGGAACTGGCCGGCCGCTGGGCGCCGGAAGTGAAGGACAGCTTCAAGAAGGGCAGCACCCACCTGGCGCTGGACGATATCCGCGAGTCGATCGCCGAGCTGCGTCATTATCGCGAGCATTTCATCAAGTTCTGAGTTGTTGCATCCGGCCTCATCGCCGGCAACGCCGGCTCCCACAGGGATTTTATGCACCTCTGGACCTTGTGGGAGCCGGCCGGGCGGCGATCCGATTGCCAGCGATGAGGCCATCAGCATCACTAGAAGTCTTGTGCCCCCTTTTGGTGCCAGCAGCAACTGGTTAGACTGCGCGCCTTTCTGCCAGGACCCGCACCATGCTGTTGATGCTCTACCTCATCGCGATCACCGCCGAAGCCATGACCGGCGCGCTGTCTGCCGGTCGTCGCGGCATGGACTGGTTCGGCGTGGTGCTGATCGCCTGCGTCACCGCGCTGGGTGGCGGCTCGGTACGTGACGTGCTGCTGGGGCATTACCCGCTGACCTGGGTCAAACATCCGGAATACCTGGTGCTGACCAGTGTCGCCGCGTTGCTGACCATCTTCATCGCGCCGCTCATGCGCCATCTGCGCTCGCTGTTCCTGGTGCTCGACGCGCTGGGGCTGGTGGCCTTCACCCTGATTGGCTGCATGACCGCCCTCGAACTCGGGCACAGCATGCTGGTGGCGTCCATCAGCGGTGTGGTGACCGGGGTGTTCGGCGGCATCCTGCGGGATATCTTCTGCAACGACATTCCCTTGGTGTTCCGCCGCGAACTGTATGCCAGCGTGTCCTTCGCTGCCGCCTGGTGCTACATGGGCTGCATCTACCTGAAGCTACCGGCCGAACAGTCGATCCTGATCACCCTGTTCGGCGGCTTCCTGCTGCGCCTGCTGGCGATCCGTTTCCACTGGGAAATGCCCAAGTTTCACTACAACGACGAGCACTGACGCTCGGCGTGCTGCCTGAGTGCCCATTCCACATGCTCGCGGACCAGTTCCGAGGGATAGTCCCGGCGGGCGTTGAGGGCTTCCAGTACCGGCACGGTGGAAGGCGCATTGCCCAGCCCGACCGCCAGGTTGCGCAGCCAGCGCTCATAGCCGGCGCGCCTTAGCGGCGATCCCTCGGTGCTGGCGAGGAAGCGCTCTTCGTCCCACATGAACAGTTCCGCCAGGCCAGCATTATCGAGGCCGTGGCGTGGCTTGAAGTCGTTTTCCGCAGTCTCCTTGGCAAAGCGGTTCCACGGACAGACGATCTGGCAGTCGTCGCAGCCGAACACGCGGTTGCCGATCATGGCCCGCAGTTCTTCGGGAATGGCGTTCTTCAGTTCGATGGTCAGGTAGGAAATGCAGCGCCGTGCGTCCAGCACATAAGGGCCGACGAAGGCCTTGGTCGGGCAGATATCCAGGCAGGCGCTGCAACGCCCGCAATGCTCGGTGGCCTGGGCTTCATCCACCGGCAGCGGCAGATCGACGAACAGCTCGCTGAGGAAGAAGTAACTGCCGGCCTTGCGGTTGAGCAGCAGGGTGTTCTTGCCGATCCAGCCGAGACCGGCCTGTTCGGCGATGGCCTTTTCCAGTACCGGGGCGCTGTCGACGAAGGCGCGGAAGCCGAACGGGCCGATTTCCTTCTGGATGCGCTCGGCCAGGTGCTGCACGCGCTTGCGCACCAGCTTGTGGTAATCGCGACCGAGGGCGTAGCGGGAGATGTAGGCCTGCTCCGGCTGGGCCAGGCGCTGGGCCATCTGCGTGTCTCCGGGCAGGTAGTCCATGCGCAACGAGACCACCCGCACCGTGCCGGGCACCAGTTCGTCGGGGTGCGAGCGCTTGCTGCCGTGGGCGCCCATATAGTCCATCTCGCCGTGGTAACCGGCCGCCAGCCAGCGTTCGAGGTGCTGTTCGTGCTCGGCCAGCTCCACGCCGGCGATGCCGACATGGGCAAAACCCAGTTCGCGCCCCCAATCCTTGATGGACTGGGCGAGGGCGGGGAGATCGATGGAGGAGGCGGACATGCGAAATAGGGCAATAAAAGGACAGGTGCGTATAATTCTGCCAGACATCGGAGCCGAACGACGCATGCCTCAGACCAAACACCCCTCCCACGAGCCCTTGGTGCTCACCCGCGATGCCCTGGCGGCGCTGCCCGCACGTCCGTTCAATGCCCACAAGGGACAGTTCGGCCATGTTCTTTTGGTTGGTGGCGACCGTGGCACCGGCGGTGCCGTGCTGCTCGGTGCGGAAGCGGCATTGCGCTGCGGGGCCGGGTTGGTGTCCCTGGCCAGTCGCCTCGAGCATGTGCCAGCGGCCCTGGCGCGCTTGCCCGAGGTCATGAGCCTGGGTGTGCATTCCGCCAACCAGCTGATGGCGCCGATCGAGCGCGCTTCGGTGCTGGTGGTCGGGCCGGGGCTGGGTCAGGCGGCGTGGGGGCGTAGCTTGCTGTCGGCGGTGGCCAGTTCGAGTCTGCCGCAGATCTGGGATGCCGATGCCCTGAACCTGCTGGCGTCGTCTCCGATGGCCCTTGTCCGCGGCAGCATCATTACCCCGCATCCCGGTGAAGCCGCGCGCCTGCTGGGCATTTCCACCGAGGCGGTGCAGGCCGATCGCCCTGGCGCGGCGCGCAAACTGGCGCGCAAGTATGCGGCGGTGTGCGTGCTCAAGGGCGCCGGCACCCTGGTCGCCGATCCCCAGGGGCGTCTGGCCCTGTGCAAGCGCGGTCATCCCGCCATGGCCGGCGCCGGGTTGGGCGATGTGCTGAGCGGAGTGCTCGGCGCGCTGTTGGCCCAGGACATGAATGCCTGGGATGCCGCCTGCCTCGGGGTCTGGTTGCATGCCTGCGCCGGAGAGCGCCTGGGCGACCAGGGCCGCGGGCTGGCGGCCCATGATCTGGTCCCGTCTATTCGTCAGTTGTTGGAGGAGCATTCAGCGTGTCAGGCATAACCCTGTTTCTGGCCGATGAGCAGGCCATGGTCAACTTCGGTGCGCGTGTCGCCCAGGTGACCCAAGGCCATGGTGTGATTTTTCTCGAAGGTGACCTCGGTGCGGGCAAGACCACGCTGTCCCGAGGCATCATCCGTGGCCTCGGGCATACCGGTGCGGTGAAAAGTCCTACATTTACAGTTGTGGAACCCTACGAGATTGGTGAAGTCCGAGCCTTTCACTTCGACCTTTATCGTCTGGTCGATCCGGAAGAGCTGGAGTTCATGGGGATTCGCGACTATTTCGAGGGTGACGCGCTGTGCCTGTTCGAGTGGCCGGACAAGGGTGAGGGCATTTTGCCAAAGCCGGACCTGACCATTACCATAAGCCCCCAGGCGGGCGGCCGGTCGTTGAGCCTGTCGCCGCAAGGTGCTCGCGGTGAAGCCTGGTGTGCCGCTTTGGCCGTGGAATTCAAATAGAAATGGGGAAAGGTATGCGCTTTCGCGCACTGGTTGCCGTCGTAGGACTGCTGCTCACGGCAGTAACCGTTGAGGCTTTGGCTGCCACGCAGGTCAAGAGCATGCGTCTGTGGCGGGCGCCGGACAACACGCGACTGGTCTTCGACCTCTCCGGGCCGGTGGAGCACAGCGTCTTCACCCTGACCGCCCCGGATCGCCTCGTCATCGACATCAATGGCGCGACCCTGGCTGCGCCGCTGACCGCGTCCACCTCGAACACCCCGATCACTGCGGTGCGCTCGGCGCAGCGCACCCCCACCGATCTGCGTGTGGTGGTCGACCTGAACAAGGCGGTCACCCCGAAGAGCTTCACCCTTGCGCCCAACGCCCAGTACGGCAACCGCCTGGTGGTCGACCTGTATGACCAGGAGGCCGACGCCGTCGCCGCATCGACGCCGCCACCTACTCCGGCCGCCACTGCCCCGACGCCTCCGGCGGTACCGGTCACGCCTGCACAGCCGGCGATCAAGCTGACCCCGGTGCCGAACGGCAAGCGCGATATCGTCATCGCCATCGACGCCGGTCACGGCGGTGAAGACCCGGGTGCTTCCGGTTCCCGCGGCCAGCACGAGAAGGACATCGTCCTGCAGATCGCCAAGGAGCTGCAGCGCCAGATCAATACCGAGAAGGGCTTCCGAGCCGAACTGACCCGGACCGGCGACTACTTCATCCCGCTGCGCAAACGCACCGAGATCGCCCGCAAGAAGGGCGCCGACCTGTTCATCTCGATCCACGCCGACGCCGCGCCGTCCAAGGCGGCCTTCGGTGCCTCGGTATTCGCCTTGTCCGATCGCGGCGCTACTTCCGAGACCGCGCGCTGGCTGGCCGACAGCGAAAACCGCTCCGACCTGATTGGTGGTGCCGGCAACGTCAGCCTCGATGACAAGGACCGCATGCTTGCCGGCGTGCTCCTCGACCTGTCGATGACCGCCTCGCTCAGCTCCAGCCTCAACGTCGGGCAGAAGGTGCTGGGCAACATCGGTCGGGTGACTTCGCTGCACAAACGGCGCGTCGAGCAGGCCGGGTTCATGGTGCTGAAGTCGCCGGACATCCCGTCGATCCTGGTGGAAACCGGCTTTATCTCCAACGCCGCCGAGGCCGCCAAGCTGGCTACGCCAAGCCACCAGCAATCCCTGGCTCGCTCGATCCACAGCGGCGTGAAGCAGTTCTTCCAGCAGAACCCGCCACCGGGCACCTACATCGCCTGGCTGCGCGACAACGGCAAGATCGCCCAGGGGCCGCGCGAGCACACCGTGCGCCCTGGCGAGACCCTGGCGATGATCGCCGTGCGCTACAACGTCAGCGTCGCCAGCCTGCGCAGCAGCAACAGCCTGAAGAGCGATGAGCTGAAGGTCGGGCAGAACCTTGATATTCCCGCTACTACCCTGGCAGCGCAGCCATGAGTTCTGCTTCGCGTATCGAATTGCTCAGTCCGCGCCTCGCCAACCAGATCGCCGCGGGCGAAGTGGTCGAGCGTCCGGCGTCGGTGATCAAGGAATTGCTGGAAAACAGCCTCGACTCCGGGGCCCGGCGCATCGACGTGGAAGTGGAGCAGGGCGGGGTCAAGCTGCTCAAGGTGCGCGACGACGGTAGTGGTATCGCCTCCGACGACCTGCCCCTGGCCCTGGCCCGCCATGCCACCAGCAAGATCCGCGACCTCGAAGACCTGGAGCGGGTGATGAGCCTGGGCTTTCGCGGCGAGGCGCTGGCGTCGATCAGTTCGGTGGCGCGCCTGACCCTGACCTCGCGGACTCGCGATGCCCAGCAGGCCTGGCAGGTGGAGACCGAAGGCCGCGACATGACCTCGCATGTTCAGCCCGCAGCCCATCCGGTGGGCACCTCGGTGGAAGTGCGCGACCTGTTCTTCAATACCCCGGCGCGGCGCAAGTTTCTCAAGACCGAAAAGACCGAGTTCGATCATCTTCAGGAAGTGATCCGGCGCCTGGCGCTGGCGCGCTTCGATGTGGCGTTCCATCTGCGTCACAACGGCAAGAGCATTCTCAGCCTGCACGAGGCGCCGGACGAGGTTTCCCGGGCGCGGCGCGTCGGCGCGATCTGCGGGCCGGGCTTTCTCGAACAAGCGCTGCCGATCGAGATCGAGCGCAATGGCCTGCGCCTGTGGGGCTGGGTCGGCTTGCCGACGTTCTCCCGCAGCCAGGCGGACCTGCAGTATTTCTTCGTCAATGGCCGCGCGGTGCGCGACAAGCTGGTCGCCCACGCGGTGCGCCAGGCTTACCGTGACGTCTTGTTCAATGGTCGGCATCCGACCTTCGTGCTGTTCCTTGAACTCGATCCGACCGGGGTCGACGTCAACGTTCACCCGACCAAGCATGAAGTGCGCTTCCGCGAAGGGCGCATGGTGCATGACTTCCTCTACGGTACCCTGCACCGGGCGTTGGCGGATGTGCGTCCGGACGACCAGTTGGCCGCACCGGCGGCGACCGAGGAAATCACTCGGCCGACCGGCTTGCAGGCCGGCGAATTCGGGCCGCAGGGCGAGATGCGTCTGTCTGCCGCAGTGCTCGAACAGCCCCTTGCCGCGCCGTCGGCAAGCCCCTCGGGTGGTGGTGGGTATCAGTACCAATACACTCCGCGACCGACACCCAGCGGTCCGGTGGAGGAGGTGCGCGAGGTCTATCGCGAGTTCTATTCGCCGCTGACCACCGCACAACCGGCGCCGTTGCCGGAAAGCGAGCGCGATATCCCGCCACTGGGCTACGCCCTCGCCCAGTTGAAAGGCATCTATATCCTCGCCGAGAACGCCCATGGCCTGGTGCTGGTGGATATGCATGCCGCTCATGAGCGGATCATGTACGAGCGCCTGAAGATCGCCATGGCCAGCGAGGGATTGAGCGGCCAGCCGTTGCTGGTGCCGGAATCCCTGGCCCTGAGCCAGCGCGAAGCCGATTGCGCGGAAGAACATGCGCAGTGGTTCCAGCGCCTGGGCTTCGAATTGCAGCGCCTGGGCCCGGAAACCCTGGCGATCCGGCAGATCCCGGCGCTGCTCAAGCAGGCCGAGGCCAATCGCCTGGTTCAGGACGTGCTCGCCGACCTGATGGAATATGGCACCAGCGACCGCATCCAGGCGCACCTCAACGAGTTGCTCGGCACCATGGCCTGCCACGGCGCGGTGCGCGCCAACCGGCGCCTGGCCATCCCGGAAATGAACGGCCTGCTGCGCGACATGGAAAACACCGAGCGCAGCGGCCAATGCAACCATGGTCGTCCGACCTGGACCCAGATGGGCCTGGATGACCTGGACAAACTGTTCCTGCGCGGTCGTTGAAATGGCGTTGTCGAAACCTCCTGCGATCTTTCTGATGGGCCCGACCGCGGCGGGCAAGACCGACCTGGCCATCGAGCTCACCAAAGTGCTGCCCTGCGAGCTGATCAGTGTCGACTCGGCGCTGATCTATCGCGGCATGGACATTGGTACGGCCAAGCCGTCGAAGGAGATTCTCGCGGCTTACCCCCATCGGCTGGTCGACATCCTCGACCCGGCGCAGAGCTATTCGGCGGCGGACTTCCGCCGTGATGCCCTCGAGGCCATGGCCGAGATCACCGCGCGCGGCAAGATCCCGCTGCTGGTGGGCGGCACCATGCTCTATTACAAGGCGCTGCTGGAAGGCCTGGCGGACATGCCGGCGGCGGACCCGCTGGTTCGTGCCGAGCTGGAGGCCCAGGCACAGCAACAGGGGTGGCAGGCGCTGCATGACGAGTTGGCTGCGGTCGATCCGGTGTCGGCGGCGCGTATCCATCCGAATGATCCACAGCGTTTGATCCGTGCGCTCGAAGTGTATCGAGTGAGCGGTTTAACGATGACTTCACATCGTTTGCGTCAAGCTGAGCAAAGTAGTAGCACTGACCCTTCTGGCCAGGGTCAATTGCCCTATACTGTCGCCAGCCTGGCCATCGCCCCGCAGGACCGACAGGTTCTGCATGAGCGAATTGCACTAAGATTCACGCAAATGCTGGAACAGGGCTTCATTGACGAGGTCCGATTGCTGCGCGCGAGAAGTGACTTGCACGCAGGGCTGCCGTCTATACGGGCGGTGGGTTATCGTCAGGTCTGGGATCATCTTGATGGCAAGCTGACTTCAGTTGAAATGCAGGAGCGCGGCATCATTGCCACCCGCCAGTTGGCGAAGCGGCAGTTTACCTGGTTGCGCAGTTGGGCCGATCTCCATTGGTTGGACAGCCTGGCTTGCGACAATCTGTCTCGCACCTTGAAATACCTCGGGAGCGTCTCCATATTGGGCTGAATCCCGCAATTGCCGTCTATCCTTGGGGGTGGGGCGGCGTTAGCCATCAGTTTTCTTGTTTTTTTACTATTGATCCTTACAGGAGTGCGGCATATGTCAAAAGGGCATTCGCTACAAGACCCTTACTTGAACACTTTGAGAAAAGAAAAAGTCGGGGTTTCCATCTATCTGGTCAACGGCATCAAGCTGCAAGGCACCATCGAGTCCTTCGACCAGTTCGTCATCCTGCTGAAGAACACCGTCAGCCAGATGGTCTACAAGCACGCGATCTCGACCGTCGTACCGGTCCGTCCAATCCGTCTGCCTAGCGCAGCTGATGCCGATCACGGCGACGCTGAGCCAGGTAACGCCTGATAGGAGTCTCCTTTGTTCTTTGAGCGCCACGGTGGTGGTGAGCGAGCCGTTCTCGTTCATCTGGAAGGTCAGAGCCCTGAGGCGCGCGAAGACCCACAGGAGTTCCAGGAGCTGGCCTTGTCGGCCGGCGCCGATATCGTTGCGCTCGCCAATGTGGCGCGACACCAGCCCACTGCCAAGTTTCTGATTGGCAGCGGCAAGGTCGAGGAGCTGCGCGATCTGGTCAAGGCCGAAGAGGCCGACCTGGTGATTTTCAATCACACCCTCACGCCCAGTCAGGAACGCAACCTCGAACGTGTTTTCGAGTGTCGCGTGCTTGACCGTACCGGCCTGATTCTCGACATCTTCGCCCAGCGCGCGCGGACTCACGAAGGCAAGCTGCAGGTCGAGCTGGCGCAGCTTGAACACATGAGCACGCGTCTGGTTCGCGGCTGGACTCACCTTGAGCGGCAGAAAGGCGGTATCGGTCTGCGCGGCCCGGGTGAAACCCAGCTGGAAACCGACCGCCGCCTGTTGCGTGTGCGCCTGCGTCAGATCAAGGCGCGCCTGGACAAGGTGCGCAGTCAGCGCGAACAGGCACGGCGTGGTCGCAAACGCGCCGACGTACCTTCGGTTTCACTGGTGGGCTACACCAACGCCGGCAAATCGACGCTCTTCAATGCGCTGACTTCCTCCGAGGTCTATGCCGCCGACCAGCTCTTCGCCACCCTCGACCCGACCTTGCGCCGTCTCGAACTGAGCGATATCGGGCCGATCGTGCTGGCGGATACCGTGGGCTTCATTCGTCACCTGCCGCACAAGCTGGTCGAAGCTTTTCGGGCTACGCTCGAAGAGTCGAGCAACTCCGACCTGCTGCTGCATGTGATCGACGCCCATGAGCCCGAGCGCATGGCGCAGATCGAACAGGTGATGGCGGTACTCGGCGAGATCGGTGCCGAAGGCTTGCCGATCCTCGAGGTGTATAACAAACTCGATCTGCTTGAAGGCATTGAGCCACATATTCAACGCAATGCCGACGGCAAGCCTGAGCGAGTATGGGTTTCGGCCCGCGAGGGTCGCGGTCTGGAGCTGGTGGGGCAGGCGATTGCCGAATTGCTGGGGGATGACCTGTTCATCGGTACCTTGCGCCTGGAGCAGCGTTACGCGCGTTTGCGTGCGCAATTCTTTGCGGCGGGGGCCGTGCAGAACGAAGAACACGACGAAGAAGGCAGCAGCCTGCTGGCGGTGCGTTTGCCGCGAGCCGATTTCAACCGCCTGGTGGCGCGCGAGGGGCTGGAGCCGGTCGAGTTCATCGAGCAACACACTTTGCAATAAAAGCCTGGCGACGCGGTCAGGCAGCCGTGACAGGCATTCTGTAGCATTGGACGGCGCGCCGTTGGCGCGTCTTTGCTTTATCAGATGGAGAGCGCTATGGCTTGGAATGAGCCGGGTGGCAACTCGAACAATCAGGATCCCTGGGGTGGGCGCCGCGGCGGTGGTGGTGGCGGCGACAAGAAAGGCCCTCCGGATCTCGACGAGGCCTTCCGCAAGCTGCAGGATAGCCTGAACGGCATGTTCGGCAGTGGCAAGAAACGTGGTGGCGGTGACAGCCTTCCCAAAGGTGGCGGTTTTGGCCTGCTTGGCCTTGGCCTCGCCGTATTGGCGGCCATCTGGCTGTACAGCGCGGTCTACGTGGTGGACGAGCAGGAGCAAGCCGTCGTGCTGCGTTTCGGCAAGTACTACGAAACCGTAGGTCCGGGCCTGAACATCTACTTCCCGCCGATCGACCGCAAGTACATGGAAAACGTCACGCGCGAGCGTGCCTATACCAAGCAGGGCCAGATGCTGACCGAGGACGAGAACATCGTCGAGGTGCCGCTGACCGTGCAGTACAAGATCAGCAACCTGCAGGACTTCGTGCTGAACGTCGACCAGCCTGAGGTCAGCCTGCAACACGCCACCGACAGCGCCCTGCGCCACGTGGTCGGTTCGACCTCGATGGACAAGGTACTGACCGAAGGCCGTGAACAGATGGCTGTCGAAATCAAGGAGCGTCTGCAGCGCTTCCTCGATACCTACCGTACCGGTATCTCCGTCACCCAGGTCAACGTACAGAGCGCGGCAGCCCCGCGTGAAGTGCAGGAAGCCTTCGACGACGTGATCCGCGCCCGTGAAGACGAGCAACGTGCCCGCAACCAGGCCGAGTCCTACGCCAACGGCGTGGTGCCGGAGGCCCGCGGTCAGGCGCAGCGCATCATCGAGGACGCCAACGGTTATCGCGACGAAGTGATCTCCCGTGCCAAGGGTGAGGCCGACCGCTTCACCAAGCTGGTCACCGAGTATCGCAAGGCCCCTGAGGTCACCCGCGAGCGTCTGTACCTGGAGACCATGCAAGCGGTCTACAGCAACACCAGCAAGGTGCTGGTGAGCGGCAAGGACGGGCAGAACAACCTGCTCTACCTGCCACTGGACAAGATGGTCGACAGCAGCCGCAATGCCGGCGCGCCGGTCGGCAGCGTATCCGCGACTTCGGTCAATGACGCCGCCCGTGCCGTGGATCTGCAACAGCAACAGCAGCAAGTGCGCACCAGGGAGAGCCGCTGATGAGCAATAAATCGCTGATCGCCCTGATTGTCGGCGTGGTCCTGGCCATTGTGGCCTGGAACAGCTTCTACATCGTGTCGCAGACCGAACGCGCGGTACTCCTGCAATTCGGTAAGGTGGTCGAGGCGGATGTCCAGCCTGGCCTGCGGTTGAAGATTCCCTACGTCAACCAGGTGCGCAAGTTCGACGCTCGCTTGATGACCCTCGACGCCCCGACCCAGCGGTTCCTGACCCTGGAGAAGAAAGCGGTGATGGTCGACGCCTATGCCAAATGGCGGGTGAAGGATGCCGAGCGCTTCTACACCGCGACTTCCGGCATGAAGCAGATCGCCGACGAGCGTCTGTCCCGTCGTCTGGAAAGCGGCCTGCGTGACCAGTTCGGCAAGCGCACCCTGCACGAAGTGGTTTCCGGTGAGCGCGATGCGCTGATGGCGGACATCACTGGCTCGCTGAACCGCATGGCGGAGAAAGAGCTCGGTATCGAAGTGGTCGACGTTCGCGTCAAGGCCATCGACCTGCCGAAGGAAGTGAACCGCAGCGTGTTCGAGCGGATGAGCACCGAGCGTGAGCGTGAAGCCCGCGAGCACCGCGCCAAGGGTAACGAGCTGGCCGAAGGCATTCGTGCCGACGCTGATCGCCAACGCCGTGTACTGCTGGCAGAAGCCTATCGCGAGTCGGAAGAGACCCGCGGTGACGGTGATGCCCAGGCGGCGGCGATCTACGCCAAGGCCTACGGCCAGGATCAGGACTTCTACGCGTTCTACCGTAGCCTGAATGCCTACCGTGAAAGCTTCAGCAGCAAGAACGACGTTCTGGTCCTCGACCCGAGCAGCGAGTTCTTCCGCTTCATGAACAAAGCGAAACCTTGATGTCGAATCACCCCGTCGGGCGGCTAATACGTCTGGCGGGGTGATTTCTGCAAGACAACGGGTGTATGATGCGGCAGCCGGGAAATTCCCGGCTTTTTTGCGTCTGCAAGATCGAATGATCGAAACCGGTCCCGATCGGCAGCGCGACTCAGGATTCACGAGGGTATCGGCACTGCGGCAACGCTGGAATCGGCGCTGCGCGGGTGATTTGCCGGGACCTGCTTCACTCACGGCTGGCCCGCGGGCAGGCCGCCCGGACCACAGGGGAAATGGCGTAATGGCAACGGTAGACCGCTGGCTGCTGCCAGATGGCATCGAAGAAGTACTGCCACCTGAAGCGACGCGCATCGAAATCGCGCGTCGCCAGGTGTTGGATCTGTTCCAGAGCTGGGGTTACGAGTTCGTCGTGACTCCCCATATCGAGTACCTGGAATCGCTGCTCACCGGTGCCGGTCAGGACCTGGACCTGCGGACCTTCAAGGTGGTCGATCCACAATCCGGTCGGCAGATGGGCTTCCGGGCCGACATCACGCCGCAGGTCGCGCGCATCGATGCGCACACCCTGCGCCGCGAAGGCCCGAGCCGCCTGTGCTATGCCGGTAGCGTGCTGCACGCCCAGCCACGGGCACTGTCGACCTCGCGCAGCCCGATCCAGCTCGGTGCCGAGCTGTACGGCGACGCCAGCCCGGTCAGCGACGTCGAAGTCATCAGCCTGATGCTGGCCATGCTGCAACTGGCCGACGTTCCGGATGTGCACATGGACCTTGGCCATGTCGGTATCTACCGCGGCCTGGCCCGTGCCGCCGGCCTGTCCGGCGCGGTCGAGCAGCAGTTGTTCGATGCCCTGCAGCGCAAGGCCATCGACGAAGTGATCGACCTGACCGCCAACCTCCCGGCGGACCTGGCCGGCATGCTGCGCGCCCTGACCGAACTGTGCGGTGGCCGCGAAGTGCTGGAAGCCGCCCGCGTGCGTCTGGGCCGTGCCCCGGCGGCCGTGCTGGCAGCCCTGGATGACCTGCTGGCGATCGCCGATCGGCTGACCGCCCGTTATCCGGACCTGCCGCTGTATTTCGACCTGGGCGAGCTGCGCGGCTACCACTACCACACCGGTGTGGTGTTTGCCGCGTTCGTCCCGGGTGTCGGTCAGTCGATCGCCCAGGGCGGTCGCTACGACGATATCGGAGCTGACTTCGGCCGGGCACGTCCGGCCACCGGTTTCTCCACGGATTTGAAGACCCTTGTGACACTGGGGCGGGCAGAGGTCGTATTGCCCACTGGCGGGATCTGGATGCCCGACAGCGGCGACGCGGCTCTGTGGCAGTTGGCCTGCCAGTTGCGCAGTGACGGTCAGCGGGTTGTGCAGGCTCTGCCTGGCCAACCACTGGCTGCCGCCATCGAGGCGGACTGCGACCGGCAATTGATTCTGCAAAACGGCCACTGGCAAGTACTGCCACTGACCATCTGAGATTAGTCGCCGGCCCTCTCGCCGGCGCCAAGTTTGCGCGAATGAGGACAAGTGTTATGGGTAAGAATGTCGTAGTCCTGGGCACCCAGTGGGGTGATGAGGGCAAAGGCAAGATCGTCGATCTGCTGACCGAACATGCTGCCGCCGTAGTGCGCTACCAGGGTGGCCACAACGCCGGTCACACACTGGTGATCGACGGTGAGAAAACCGTGCTGCACCTGATTCCTTCGGGCGTCCTGCGCGAAGGCGTGCAGTGCCTGATCGGCAACGGCGTGGTGGTTGCACCCGACGCCCTGCTGCGTGAAATCGTCAAGCTGGAAGAGAAGGGCGTACCGGTTCGCGATCGCCTGCGCATCAGCCCGGCCTGCCCGCTGATCCTGTCCTACCACGTCGCCCTCGACCAGGCGCGCGAGAAGGCCCGTGGCGAGCAGAAGATCGGCACCACCGGCCGCGGTATCGGCCCAGCCTACGAAGACAAGGTCGCCCGTCGCGGCCTGCGCGTCGGCGACCTGTTCCACCGCGAGCGTTTCGCCGCCAAGCTGGGTGAGCTGCTGGACTACCACAACTTCCAGCTGGTCAATTACTACAAGGAGCCGGCCATCGACTTCCAGGAAACCCTGGACCAGTGCATGGCCTACGCCGAACAACTGAAGCCGATGATGCTCGACGTCACCGCCGAGCTGCACGCTCTGCGCCGCGCCGGCAAGGACATCATGTTCGAAGGCGCCCAGGGCTCGCTGCTGGACATCGACCACGGTACCTACCCGTACGTCACCAGCTCCAACACCACCGCCGGCGGCATCGCCACCGGTTCCGGCGTTGGCCCGATGTACCTGGACTACATCCTCGGCATCACCAAGGCCTACACCACCCGCGTCGGTTCCGGTCCGTTCCCGACCGAACTGTTCGATGACGTCGGTGCCTACCTGGCCAAGCGTGGCCACGAGTTCGGTGCTACCACCGGCCGTGCCCGTCGTTGCGGCTGGTTCGACGCCGTCATCCTGCGCCGCGCCATCGACGTCAACAGCATCTCGGGCCTGTGCCTGACCAAGCTGGACGTGCTGGACGGTCTGGAAACCATCCGCATCTGCGTGGGTTACAAGAACGAAAACGGCGCTGTCATCGACGCACCGACCGACGCCGACAGCTACATCGGCCTGGAGCCGGTGTACGAAGAAATGCCGGGCTGGAGCGAATCCACCGTCGGTGCCAAGACCCTGGAAGAACTGCCAGCCAACGCCCGCGCCTACATCAAGCGCGTGGAAGAGCTGGTCGGCGCGCCGATCGACATCATCTCCACCGGTCCTGACCGCAACGAGACTATTGTCCTGCGTCACCCTTTCGCCTGATTTAGTCACGCGATAACACCCAAAGGCCCCTTTATAGGGGCCTTTGGCGTTTTTGCCCCTCTGCTGCGGCACAAGCTTTGCTGTGAAATTGCCTTCAGGGATGCCATCACTGTAATGGCTCCAAAAAGCAGAGGGATTTATTGTGTCTGCCGTTATCTCATTGTTACGAAGCCGCCTCTTGCGGCCTGTCTTTGTGGCACTTGGTATCGCTCTTTTGGTGCAAGTGGTAGTCGCCGTGGTGCTGACACGCAGCACGGTCACGGCACTGGAAGCCGATCTGGGCAATCGTCTGGGCACCGACAGCCAGAAACTGGCGACGGAACTGGATCAGGCTGCGAAGGAAGTCAGCTCGGGCCTGAGCAGCCTCTCCGAAAGCACCCGCCAGCGTCTCACCGCCGGTTTGTCGTCGCGCCTGGAAGAAGAACAGGCGCAACTGCGCGCCACCCTGGAGAAGAACCTGCGTGACTCGGCCACCGACATGGCCGAACTGCTCGCCTCGGTGGCGCCCCGCGCCATCTGGGACGTCGACGTGCCGACCCTGTCGGAATTCGCCCGCCGCGCCCAACGCAATCCCAACGTGCTGTTCGTGGTCTATGACGACGCCCAGGGCGAACACCTGACCCGCTACCTCAACCGCCAGAACCCGATCAACCAGGCGCTGCTCGACAAGGGCAAGGGCGAGCGTGCCCTCGACAAGGTGCTGGATGCGGCGCGCACCGATCCGGCGGTGTACTTCGTCGAAGCCTCGATCAACCCCAACGGCGTGGAAATCGGCAAGGTGCTGATGGGTATCTCCACCGCTTCGGTGGACGCCGAACTCAAAGCCCTGGACAAGCGTTTCTCTGCGCTGATCGCCAGCGGCGACCAACTGGTGGCCGACAGCCTGACCAGCGCCGCTGCCGACAGCACCAAGACCCTGCAATCCCGCCTGCAAACCGCCCAGGGCAGCGCCCTGCAAATGAAAGCCAACACCTCGCAAAGCGTGCAGGACGCCGCTTCGACCTTGCGCTGGCGCATCGGCCTGGGCCTGGCCTTGGTCGGCTGTGGCGTGCTGCTGGTGGTCGCCGTGGTCCTCGGCCGCCGGGTGGTCAACAAGCTGCGCCTGCTGATCGCCGCGCTCAACGACCTGGCCGCCGGCGAAGGCGATCTGACCAAGCGCGTGAGCATCGACAGCCGCGACGAGATCGGCGACATGGCTGCGGCGGTCAACCGCTTCGTCGACAAGCTGCAACCCATCGTCCGCGAGGCCGGTGAAGTGGCCCAGCGTACCGGCGTGGAAATCAGCAGCATGGCCCAGCACAGCGCCGGCGCCGACTCCGCTGCGGCGATGCAGCGTGACGAAGTGGCCGAGAGCCTGCGCGCCCTGTCGAGCATGGCCGACGAAGCCCAGGCGGAAAGCCGTGCCATGCAGGAAGCCCTGCAGCAGGTGGTGGATATCCGTCAGGCCACCGATGAAAACAGCCGCAGCTCGGCCCAGGTGGCCAAGCTTATCGAAGCCCTGGCCGGCCAGGTCGACACCGGCTCCAAGGTGATCGAGCGCCTGGCCGAGCAGAGCGAGCAGATCGAAGTGGTGCTGACCGTGATCCACGGCATCGCCGAGCAGACCAACCTGCTCGCCCTGAACGCCGCGATCGAGGCGGCGCGGGCCGGCGAGACCGGGCGCGGCTTCGCCGTGGTCGCCGACGAGGTCCGTGCGCTGGCAAGCAAGACGCAAAGCTCCACCGGCGATATCCAGGCGCATATCGGTGCCCTGCAACAAGGCGCCAAGGAAGCGGTGGCGGCCATCAGCCAGGCCGGGCGCCAAGCCAGCGAAGGCCTGCTGGTGCTGCGCGACAATGCCCGTCTGCAACAGTCGGTGCAGGTCTCGGTGGAGCAGGTACACGCCGCTATCGGCCTCGCCACGCGGGCAGCCGAGCAGCAGGCCCAGGGGGCGCAGGCGGTACGGGGACGGGTGGAGAACATCCATGCCCAGGCCGAGCGGGCTGCCCAGGTGGTCATGCAGACCACCGCCAGCAGCAAGGTGCTCGACGACCTGGCGGCCCAGCTCAAGGCCAGCCTGGGCCAGTTCCGCGCCTGATCAGGCGCGGTTCAGGTACATCCGGGTGGTCAGCAGGTACACCGGCAACCCGGACACCAGGATCAGCAGCGCCGCATAGGGCGCTGCCGCGGCGAACTCGACGTTGGCGGTATGCGCCCAGACCTCGGTGGCCAGGGTGGTCATGCCGGTGGGGCTGAGCAGCAGGGTTGCGGTCAGCTCCTTCATGGCGTCGAGGAACACCAGGGCGAAGGCTGCGGCCAGGGCCGGGAAGATGATCGGCAGGGTCACCCGGCAGAACGCCGTGAACGGCGTCGCGCCGAGGGTCCTGGCGGCTTCTTCCAGTTGCGGCGCGGCCTTGGTCAGCGCCGTACGCACCGGTGCCTGGGCCAGGGGCAGGAACAGCAACGCGTAGGCCAGCAACAACAGGCCCGTGGTCTGGTACATCGCCGGCACGTAGTGCAGGGCGAAATACACCAGGGTCAGGGCGATCACCAGCCCCGGCAGGGCATGCAGCAGGTACGGCAGGCGCTCGGCCCAGATCGCCAGGCGACCCTTGTAGCGCACCACCAGGAAGCTCACCGGCAAGGCCAGCAGCAGGCTGACGCCGGCACCGCCGAGGGAAATCGACAGCGACGACAATAGTGCCCGACTGATATCCGCCACCGGGAATGCGGCGGACGACCCGACACTCAGCCAATACGCCAGCATGCCCAGCGGAATGCCGCTGCCGAGAATCGCCAGGCCCAGGCAGCACAACTGGCCCAGGGGCATCCAGCCACGCAGGCGAATCGGCGCGCCACGCCGGGCCACGCCCTGGCCGATGCGCACATGCCGCGCCTTACCGCGCACCCGCAGTTCCAGCCAGAGCATCAACAGGCACATCAGCAACAGCACGGCGGACAGCATCGCCGCATTGGCGTTGCTGAATTCCAGTTCGAACTGCTGGTAGATCGCCGTGGTGAAGGTCTGCAGGTTGAGGATCGACAGCGCACCGAACTCCACCAGCATGTGCAGGGCAATCAGCAGGCTGCCGCCCAGGATCGACGGCCACAGCAGCGGCAGGGTGACCCGGCGGAACACTGCCCAGCGGTTGCAGCCCATGGTCCGCGCCGACTCTTCCAGCGAGGTGTCGAGATTGCGCAAGGTCGCCGCCACCGGCAGGAACACCAGCGGGTATTTGGACAGGCTCATCACCAGGATCGCCCCCCACAGCCCTTCGAACTTCGGACTCAGGGACACCCAGGTAAAGCCGCTGACAAAGGACGGCACGGCGAACGGCAGGCACAGGATCACGCCCCACAGACGGCGTCCCGGCAGATCGCTGCGCTCCAGCAACCAGGCCAGGGCCAGGCCGACCACCGCGCAACTGACGGTCACCCCGACCATCAGCAGCAGGGTATTGCGCATCAGACCCCAGACGAAGGGCCGCCAGATCAGGCGCAGGGCCTCATGCCAGCCGGCTTCCCAGGTCTTCATCGCCACATACAGCAACGGCAGCAGGCTCAGCCCTACCAGCAGCAGGACCGGCACCACCACCCACACCGACGGCCGCTTGCGTCGCGGCACGAAGCCGGTGTTCAACCCCACGGGCAGCGCAGCACTCATCAGAGCAGGCCGACTTCGCGTTCGAGTTCCAGTGCTTCCTCGGCATTACCCAGGTCGGCCGGGGTGATCTTCGGCGGACGCAGGTCCTCGAACGGCTTCAGGCCCTGGTCGGAGACCATGCCCTTGTGCAGCGGGTACTCGGCGGTGGTCTGGGTGATCACCCGCTGGCCTTCTTCGCTGGCCATCCAGGCGAGCAGGGCCTGGGCCTCTTTCGGGTGCTTGCTGGCCTTCACCGCAGCGGCGCCGGAAATGGTCATCAGGCCACCGACGTCGCCGTCGGCCAGGTAGTACAGCTTGGAATCGAGCTGGCCGCGTTCCTTCTTCAGGGCGTACCAGTAGTAGTTGTTCACCAGCACCGCAGCGACTTCACCGTTCTCCACGGCCTTCAGCGCGACCATGTTGTTGGTGTAGGTCTTGCCGAAGGCCTTGAGGCCGGTCAGCCATTCCTCGGCGGCTTCGCGGCCGTGGATCTTCAGGATGGCCACGGCCTGTTCCTGGAAGGCACCGCTGGTCGGCACGAAGCCGACCTTGCCGTCCCACTCGGGGTTGGCGAAATCCATCACCGATTGCGGCAGGTCTTTCTCGTCGATCTGCTTCGGGTTGAAGGCCACCACGCGGGTCCGCGCGGTCACGCCCATCCAGGTGCCGTTGGCGGCGACAAATTCCTTGGGCAGCACGTCCAGGGTCGACTGGTCGATGGTCGCCAGCAGGCCGAGTTCGCCGAGGTTGTTCAGCGGTGGCGATTCTTCGGTGTAGATCACGTCCGCCGGCGAGCGCTCGCCTTCCTCGATGATCTGGCTGGCCAGCTGGTTGCTGCTGCCCTTGCGGATATTGATATGGATGCCGGTCTTGGCCTCGTAGGCCTTGGCGATGGCTTCGCCGATTTCCTTGTGCTGGCCGTTGTACAGGGTCAGGGTCACGGGATCGGCGGCCATGGCGGACGGTGCGCCCAGTACCAGGCCCAGGAATGAAACGGCCAGGCCGCGCAGAATCGGGTTACGGCGGATCGTCATGCGGGTACTTCCTCGCTTACGGCTACACATTTGGAAACAATGGTAAACGAAATCGTTTCTCAAGTGGCCGCATGACGGGATTTTCATGAGCTAGCTATCGGGTTCCTGCTGGATCGAGAGAGCACCGCTGGACTCTGTGGGAGCTGGCGTTGCCAGCGATGAGGCCCGCAAGAACAACACAGACCAGCAAGATCAGTGTCAAGGCGGATGGCCTCATCGTCGGCAACGCCGACTCCCACAGGGTTCTGCAGTGTTCCGGGTAGTGTTTACCAGCCTGCAATCCCACCCTGCGCCGCCATCACCTGATCCTGGGTCAACAACGCCTCCACCAGGAAGAACGTGGCACAAGCCGACTCCACCATCTGCTCCTGATCCACCCCGGTCCGGTAGTAGTGGCCAACGAAACACCCCTGCTGCACCTCGCTCGACAACAGCCCTTCGAGCTGCTTGAACGCCAGCTCACGCCATTCGTTCATCCCCGGCAGGCACTGCCACAGGCGCAGCAGGGCCAGGGAGGCGATGGCCACGGCGCAGGGGTCGGCATCGCCAGTGCTCTTGCCCCAGCGCCGCAGCCAGTAGGCGCAGGCCTCGCGAGCGGGCGCTGCATAGGCGCCGCCATACAGCCCCACCGCCTCGGCCAGGCCGAGCATGGCCCAGGCCTGGCCTCGCGCCCATTCGCCGGCCGGGCCACGGCTGACGCTTCCATCGTCGTCGAGCCGGGCATGGCTGGCCCAGGCGCCGTCGTCACCGCGCAAGGTGCGCAGGCACAGCTCCAGATGACTGCGTGCCATGGCGCGCTGGTCCGGGTCGCCTTGCAGGTGCATCAACGCCAGGGTCGGGGCCAGGGCGTCGATATTGAGGGTTGCATGGCCGCTGTCGCCGCCACCCATGCCGGGGCCCAGCGGCCAGCCGCCGATATCCGGGCGATAGTCCCGGGCCAGGGTGTCGGCGGCACGCAAGGCCAGCTCCCGTGCCGATGGGTCCTGGGCCAGGCGCCCGCCAAAGGCGGCGCCGTACCAGAACACGAAACTGCGATTCAGGCTCGGCTCGTCCAGTTGCGCCACCAGTTGGCGGCACCAGAACGCGGCCTGGTCCTGATCCTCGCTGAGCTCGGTGTAGGCCGCCCGCCGCCACCACAGTCCGGCCCAGAAACCACCCAGCCAGGAGCCGCGCCGCGACAGCTTCCATTTGCGCTCGCGAGGCAGGCGATACAGGGGGAACTGCTCGCCGCACTGACGGGAAATGCTGTCGAGCTGCTTGAACAAGGCGTTGACCACCGCCTGGCGTTTACGCTGTGCCGGCATGGGGATGGCTCTCCTCGGTGCGACGGGCGCGATACAGGTTGCGGCACAGGATGGCGCCGAGACACAAAGCGAACAGCAACAGGGTCCAGGCCGCCGCGAAGCCGCCGGGCTGGCGCAGCAGCACGCCGAACACTGGCGGGCCGACGGCGATACCGCCGAAGAAACCCAGGGAGAGCATCCCGGCACTGCTGGCCACGCCGCCGAAGCGCGCGTCGCGCAGGAGCATGCTCATGGCCACGGCATTGCTCGCCACCAGGCTCAGGCCCATGCCGATCACCCCCAGCCACAGCGGCAGATGATTGGTGGATGACGCCTGCTGCATGACCAGCAGGGTCAACAGGCCGAACAGGAACAGCCCGCCGAGCAGCATGGTTTCATCCCGCAGGCGCGAGCCCAGGGGGGTCAGCAACAGGCGCGAGAAGATCCCCATCAAGCCGAAGCAACTGACCATCAGCCCGATGCTGCCCGCGCTCACCCCGAGGCTGCTGGCATAGACGCCGAAAAAGGTGATGAACGACGACAGGCACAAGCCGGCGCAGGCCTGGATCGCCATCAACCGCAGCAGCCAGCCATTGGCCGGTGCCAGGCGCAGCGGCGGACGCGGGCCGGCTGCCGGCGCGGCAACCCGTCCCGGCACCCACAACGCCAGCAGCAATGCCAGCGGCACCCAGCACGCCAACGCCAGGCGCCAGCCCAACGCCGCACTCAGGGCCGGCAAGGCCAGCCCGGTGATCAGCGCCGACAACTGCACCCCGGCCTGCTTCAACCCCACCAGCGCCGCCTTCGGCGCTCCGGCGGTGTGGGCGATGGCCTGGTTGGTCGCCGGGTTGGCCAGGGCCTGGGCCACGCCGCAGAACGACAGGGCGACGACCACGCCGACAAAGCCCGGCAGCACCGCCATCAGGCTGAACGACAACGCCACCAGCAAAAACAGGGCGAGCAGGCCGTTGCGCGAACCGATGCGCGCCACCAGCGCTCCGGCCCAGGGCGACAGCAGCGCCGCCAGGCCAAAGGCGCTGGTGGTCAGCCAGCCAAGGTGCTCGCGGTCGATGCCGAGGTCGGCGATCAACTGCGGGCCGAGCACGCCAAGGGCGTAGAACACCATCATCGGCAGGCCCATGGCGCAGGTCAGCAGGGCCGCCAGCGCAGCGTACGGTCTCATGGTGCCCCCTTGCCCAGGCGCAGCGACGGCGCGCTGCTGTCGAAGGCCTGGCCCGGCGCCGTGGCGGCCAGCAGGTCGCGGCCGACAGTGCTGACCAGGGCATCGTCGGTGCCGTCGAGGATGTGCGTGGTGCGCGCGTGGCGGTAGATGCCGGACAACGGCGACAGCTCGCTCAGGCCCTCGGCGCCCATCACCTGGATCGCCGAATCGACCGCGCCGGACAGCGCATCCGAAGCCGCCAGCTTGGCCAGGTTGACCTCGATGGCATTGGCCACGCCGAGGTCGAACTTGTTCGCCGCGTCATGCAGCAGGCCGCGGGCGGCGGCGATATCGCGGTACACCTGATAGACCCGGCCGCGCAGCAACTGCTTGTCGCTCAAGCGGGCCAACTCGCCACGGGGCGAATGCACCCGCGCGCAGAGGTCGTCGAAGCAGCGCTGGGCCAGGCCCAGCCAGTGCGCAGCGCGAAGCAGTCGACCAAGGCCCAGGCGGCGCTGCATCAGGGCGATGCCCTGGCCGGGTGCGCCCAGCACCTGGCTGGCCTCGACCCGCACATTGTCGAACTTCAGCTCGCCCTGGCCCTGCTGACGCCCGAACAGGGCCAGCGGGCGGACGAACTGGAAGCCAGGACTGTCGGTGGGCACCAGCAGCATCGACAGCGCTTCGCCGATACCGCCGTCGCCGGTGCGGGTGATCACCGTGGCGAAGTCGGCCCGGGCGGCGCGGCAGATGAACCACTTGCGCCCGTTCAGGCGCCAGTGGTCGCCGTGCCAGTCGGCGCGGCTGTTCATGGTCGCCGGGATCGAGCCGATGCTGTCCGGCTCCGACATGGCATAGCAGGGCACCTGTTCGCCACGCAGCAGCGGTAGCAGGAAGCGCTCGCGCTGCTCCGGGCTGGCATGGCGATCGAGCATCCAGGTGTCGAGGGTGGCGTCGCAGCCGAGGATCGCCGGGGCGAACTCGCTGCGGCCTTCCTCGGCGGCCACCGCCAGGTAGTCGGTCAGGCGGTTGATCGGGCTGCCCGGATAGAAACTGCCGAACAGCCCGGCGGCCTGGGCCTTGACCTGCAACTCGGCGGCGAGCACCGCAGTGGCCTTGTCATAGGCCCCCAGCTCCAGCTCGCGGGGCAGCACCTGCTGGTCGATAAAGGCGCGGACCCGTTGCGCCAGGGCGATTGCTTCGGGGGATGCACTGGTCATGGCTCAGCCCACCTGGCGCACGTCGGCGCCGAGGCCGGCGGCATCGTCGGCGAGGGCACGCTTGTCGATCTTGCCCGCCGGAGTCAGCGGCAGGTGGCGATAGAAGCGCAGGTACTCCGGCAGCTTGTTGACCTCCAGGCCCTGCTCGCGAAGGAACCCGGTGATATCCGCCAGGGCGAACTTCGCCGCGCCTTCGCGCAGGGTCACGCACAGGCACACGCGCTGGCCGAGATCGGCGTCCGGTACCGGTACGCAGGCCACGGTGACCACATCCGGATGGCCCATCACCAGGCCTTCGATCTGCACCGGGCTGATATTGGCACCGCCGCGAATGATGATGTCCTTCTTGCGCCCGGCCAGCACCAGGTAGCCCTGCGGGTTGATGAAGCCGAGGTCGCCGGTCTTCACCCAGCCCTCGGGGTCGCGGTAGCGCTCGTCCAGCTCCGGGGCGTTGACGTACTGCATCGGGCTCAGCGGCCCGCGTGCGGTGATCTCGCCGACGTCGCCCAGGGGCAGTTCGCGACCGAGGTCGTCGACGATGCGGATCTCGCACACTGCCGGGTTCGGTTTGCCAACGCTGTTGAGCACCACGTCGAGCGGGTCGTCCAGGGTGTTGTGGCAGTTCACCCCGTCGGCCGAGCCGTACAGGCTGATAAAGCCGCAGCCGAAGTGCTCGGTGCAGCGCAGCACGGTGGCTTCGTCGATCAGCGAGCCGCCGCAGATCAGGCCGCGCAGGCTGGATTTGTCGATGTCGGCCAGGGCCGGCTCGGCGGCGATGCGCTGGAGCATGGTCGGCACGCCGAGGATAAAGCTCGGGCGCAGTTGCTCGATGGCCTTGATCGCCTCGGCCACGTCGAAGCGCGGTAGCACCACCAGCGAGCCGCCGAGCCAGCACAGCACGCCGAAGGTGGCGGTGGAACCGAACGAGGAACCCAGCGGCACCAGGTACAGCCCACGGAATTCGGCACTGTCGCTGCTGATGCGCTGCAGGAAGCGGCCACGGCCACCGACCAGGGCGTTATGCGAGTAGGCCACCAGCTTGGGCTCGGACTCGGTGCCGGACGACACCAGCAGGCGCACCGGCGAATCCGGGCACACCGTTGGCAGGCTGGCGAGATCGATCGGCGCGGCGTCGAGCAGGCCATCGAGGGTCGACCAGCCGGCACGCGGCTCGCCGTCGACGATCAGGATGCGCAGCGACAGCAGGGTCGGGCGCAGCGACTCGATCACCTCGCACAGATCGATGCCGGCGTACTCCTGCGGCACGATCACCGCGCGGGCGTCGCAGCGGCGCACCAGCGACTGGATATCCAGCTTGCCGCGACCCGGCGGGAAGGGCGCGACGATGGCGCCGAGGGCGGCCACCGCGAGGTCGATGGCGCAGCAGCGCCAAGTGTTGCTCAACTGGTAGGCGACCACGTCGCCGGCGACGATCCCGGCCTGGCGCAGGCTGCTGGCCATGCGCAGGGCGGCGTCGAGCAGTTGCGCGTAGCTGACGTTGCCTTCCGGCGACAGCACCGCAGCCTTGTCCGGCGCCTCGGCGGCGCGCTGGCGGAACAGCCCGAAGACATCCTGGTTGGGGTAGCTGCCGTCTTCGCTCCAGCGGCGACGGGTGTGCAGGGGGACGAGATCAATGATGCCGGCAGTATTCATAGGAAACTCCACGGAGATTGAACAGAGCGGTAGGCGCGGTGGGACAGGCTCGGGGCCAGGCGCGGATCGGCGGCGAGCAGGGCGAGGTCTTCATGGGCGGTGCTGGCGGGGATGCCGGCTTCGAGGCAGGCGTCGACCCAGTGTTCGGTGTTGCGTTCGGCCAGTTGTGCGGTGAGCCTGGCCGGGTCGACCTCGCCACCGAGCAGGCGGGCCAGGGCCTGGTGCTGCTGGCGGCTCTGGCAGTCGAGGGCGAGCAGGCCGTCGGCGGTGGCGAACAGGCCTTGCAGCACGGTGGGCGAGGCGATGCCGCAATGGTTGTCGAGCAGCAGGTCGGCGGCGCCGAGCAACGAGCTGTGCAACTGCGCGCCGTGGCCATGCAGCTCGCGGTCGAGCAGGGCGGCGCAGATGCCCTGGGCGCTGATCACCCCGCCCAGCACATCGAGAGCGGTGAACAGCGTGCCGCCGCGGGTACCCGAGGCCGAGGCGATGCGCGAGGCGACCCCGGACCAGGCCTGCACGGTGAAGTCGGTGCCCGGTGCATCGACCTTGGCATCGCCCCAGCCGCCGGCGTAGGCGTGGATCAGCGAGGGCCGGGTGGCATGCAGGTCGGCGGCGTCCAGTTGCAGTTCGGCGGCCTTGCCGGGTGCCCAGTTGTGCAGGAACACATCGGCGTCGCGGCACAGCTCATGGATCTCGGCGCGCCCGGCGGCGGTCTTGATATCCACCTCGCGCACGTCCTTCAGGTGATTGAGCGCGTCGAAGCGTACCGAGCAGCCGTCGGCGCAGGGCGGCATGTTGCGCAGCGGGTCGCCACCTGGCGGTTCGAGGCGGATCACCTCGGCGCCGAGCAGGCTGAGCAGATGACCGGCCAGCGGGCCCTGGATGCGGCGGCAGGATTCCAGGACGCGGATGCCTTGCAGGGGCAGTTGCCCTGGGGTGGTCTTGCGCGACGGCACGCCGGACTGGCCGCGTTGCAACTGCCAGGGGCCGGCTTCGCTGGCGGCGTAGTCGGCGTCCGCGCGGCGCTGCACCAGGCCGCGTACCGGCACCAGGGCGACGCCGCTTTCGGCAGCGATCAGGCGGATCTGCGCCAGCGGCAACGCCGCCAGGGCATCCAGGCATTCGGCGGGCATCGGTGCCACGGCGCGGGCGTAGCGCAGCAGGAAGCGCTGCCAGGCCTTGCCGGCGATGACATCGCTGACCCCGACGGCATTCCAGAAGCGTTTCCAGGGATGGCTGTCGAGGGTTTCCAGCTCGAACAGCGCGCCTTCGGCAGAGAGGAACGGCGGGCGGGCCAGGGCGTCCTGGCTGCCGGGGAGGATCTGCTCCGGGTCTTCCGGGGCGGTAGCGCCGGCCAGGTACTGGCCGATGCTCAACAGCGCCCCGGCGGCCGGTTGCAGGGCCACGCCGCTGAAGTGGCCACCACGCAACTGGCCCACGGCGGCGGCCAGCAGGCCTTGCCAGGTGAGCGCCGCGTTGAGGGTGGCGAGATAGTTCACGCCCAGCGCCTGGGGCCTGCCACTGGCGCGGCCGTGCACCGACATGAGACCGCAAGCAGCCTGGAGCGTGAATTCGGTGGACAGCTCGACCGGCAACGCCGGCAAGCCGCTGAGTCGGGTGTGCAGAGGGTGCAGGTCGGGGTGCGACAGCTGCAGCGCCGGGCCATCGGGATCGCTGCCGGCGTGCTGCAGGCCAAGGCATTCGCCCTGGCGGTGCAGGGCGGCGCTGAGGGTCTGCCAGGCGGGCAGGCAGGGGCCGCTGCGCCAGCTCAGGCTGGCGTCATCCAGGATTCGGGACATGGTGGAAGCACCTCGGGGTGGAGCGGTCAGTCGAAAACCGTTGGGGCGGTGCCGGCCGTTGCGCGGTGAGGGCCGCGCAACGGCAGTCGCGGGTCAGCCGCCGGCGACGGCGGGCAGTACGGTGAGCTTGTCGCCCGGGGCGATGGCGGTGCCGAGGCCGGAGGCGAAGCGGATGTCATCGTCGTTGACGTAGATGTTGACGAAGCGGTGCACCTCGTCGCCGTGGACCAGGCGCGCCTTGATGCCGGGGTAGCGGCTGTCGAGGTGGTCGATGATATGGCGCACCGTCTCGCCCTGGGCCTCGACCTTCTTCTGCCCGTCGGTAAGCGGGCGCAGCAGGGTTGGAACCATGACTGAAACCGACATGTGAATCTCCTTTGGTTGATGTCTCATTCCTGGATGGACAGCTGTTCTTCGAACACCCGGCCCGCGACGATGCGGAAACTGCGGACCCGGTGCCTGGCCTCGGGCCAGGTGGACAGGATCAGGTAGTGCAGCGTCGGGTCCTGGGCGTGGGCGATGTCCTCGCGACTGGGCCAGGCTTCGCTGGCGGTGTGCGAGTGGTACAGCACCCGGCATTCCTCATCGTTCTCGTCCAGCTCGTTCCACACCCGCAACTGCTCGCGCGGGTCGAAGCTGAACCAGACTTGCGATGCGGCCTGGTTGCGCATCGGGATCACCCGGTCGGCAACCTTGGCCGCGCAGGGCGCGGCGATCAGCCCGCAGGCCTCGATCGGATGCTCCCCGGCCGCATGGCGCTGGATCTGTTCCAGCGCCGCGCGGGTGATACGCAGCGGCATGCCCTGGTCCTCAGTAGGTCGGCAGGGCCGGTTCGACGTCGCGGACCCAGGCCAGCACGCCGCCTTCGAGGTTGCGCACCTTGTCCAGGCCGAGCTTGCGCAGGTCGCTGGATACCGCCTGGGAGCGCATGCCCGACTTGCAGGTGATGACCAGGTCGGTGTCACGCCCGAAGCGCTCGATGATCTGCTGCGCCACCTCGGCGGACTTGGGCATCAGCAGCGCGCCTTCGATGCGCACGATGTCCCATTCGGTCTGCTCGCGGACATCAATGATCACCGGGGCCTTGCCGCCATCCTTGAGCGACTTGAGTTGCAGCGCGCTGATCAGCGGCACGCTGGTGTCGTTGGCCGGCGAAGGGCGGTTGAGGCCGCAGAAGGCCTGGTAATCGGACAGCGCGGTGACCGCCTGGCGATTTGGCAGGCGACGGATCGGCAGTTCGCGGTAGCTCATTTCCAGGGCGTCGTAGACCATCAGGCGGCCCAGCAGCGGATCGCCGATGCCGGTCAGCAGCTTGATCGCCTCGGTGGCCATGATCGACGCGATGGCCGCGCAGAGCACGCCGAGTACACCGCCTTCCGAGCAGGACGGGGCCAGTTCCGGCGGTGGTGGCTCGGGGTAGAGGTCGCGGTAGTTGAGGCCGCGCCCGTCCGGGGCGTTCTCCCAGAACACCGAGGCCTGGCCTTCGAAGCGGAAGATCGAACCCCAGACGTAGGGCTTGTCCGCGAGGATGCAGGCGTCGTTGACCAGGTAGCGGGTGGCGAAGTTGTCGGTGCCGTCGAGGATCAGGTCGTAGCGCGAGAACAGCTCCACGGCCATGTCCGGTTCCAGGCGATCGCTATGGGCGATGACCTTGACCAGCGGATTGAGCCGGGCGATGGCCTGGCGCGCACTTTCCACCTTGAGCTCGCCGACGCTGTCGACGGTGTGGATCACCTGGCGTTGCAGGTTGGACTCGTCGACCCGGTCGAAGTCGATCACCCCGAGGGTGCCGACGCCGGCGGCGGCGAGATAGAGCAGGGTGGGCGAGCCCAGGCCGCCGGCGCCGATGACCAGCACCTTGGCGTTCTTCAGGCGGCGCTGTCCGGTCACGCCCATGTTGGGGATCAGCAGGTGGCGGCTGTAGCGGTTCACTTCCTCGCGACTCAGCTCGGCACCGGGTTCTACCAGCGGCGGTAAGGTCATATCGCTTTCTTCCATTCAGTAGATACGAACTGGAATTATTTTCAATTGTGTCAGGGAGGGTTGCAATCGGGTGGGGCGGGGGATTCGTATGGCAAAGCGCGGAAAAGCTATGAGATCTGCTGTGGCTGTACTGGCCTCATCGCCGGCAACGCCGGCTCCCACATGTTCAGCGGTGCAAACAAAACCTGGGGGAGCCGGCGTTGCCGGCGATGAGGCCAGTAAGGTCACTCAGGATTCAAAGGTCGCCAGATCCTCGCAAACCGCCGCGAACGCCCCGAGGAAGCGATCAGCCTCGGCCTGGCTCAGCACCAGCGGCGGCTGGATGCGCATCACCCGGTTGTTGTTGGCGGTGACGAAGGTGAGGATGCCGTGCTCCTCGGAGAGCTTGGTCATCAGGCGCAGGACGAACATGTCTTCCAGGCTCTGCTCCAGCTCCGCCGCCGCTTCCTCCAGATGCCGCCGCGCCTTGCCCGAGAGCATGCGCCAGGTCGCTCCGGCATGGCCCGGAATGCGCCCGGCCATTTCCTTGACCAGCGCCTCGATACCGCCGGCCATGCTGTTGCTGAACTCGATCGCCAGCATCAACCCGCGACCGCGCACCGCCTTGATGAACGGGTAGCGCGCGGCGATGGTCTGCAAGCCGTCCTGCAAGTGCGCCCCGACCTGCGCGGCGTTGGCCATCAGGCCGTCCTGCTCCAGCACGTCCAGCGCCGCCAGGGCCGCCGCTGCGGCGAAGTTGCCGCCGCCGAAGGTCGAGGTGTGCAGGGCGAAGCTGTCGATATCGCCGTAGGCTCGCTTCCACACCGCCTCGCGGGACAGGGTGGCGCCGATCGGCACCAGGCCGCCGGACAGGGACTTGGACAGGACCATGATGTCCGGTGCGGTGTTGTCCCACTCGCAGGCGAACAGCTTGCCGGTGCGGCCGAGGCCGGTCTGGATCTCGTCGAGGATCCACAGGCAATCGTATTCGTCGCAGAGATCACGCACGCCGGCCAGGTAGCCCGCAGGCGGCAGGATCACGCCGCCTTCGCCCTGGATCGGTTCGATGATCAGCGCCGCCACATCACCCTTTTCCAGGCGCTCGCGCAGGGCTTCCAGATCGCCGAAGGGCAGGCTGTCACAGCGCGGCAGCAGCGGCTCGAACGGCTTGCGGTGCTTGGCCCGGCCGGTAACCGAGAGGGCGCCGAGGGTCTTGCCGTGGTAGCCGTTGTCGCAGTACAGCACGGTGCGTTTGTCGCTGGCGGCCAGGGCCAGCTTGAGCGCCGCTTCCACTGCCTCGGTGCCGGAGTTGCTGAAGAACACCCGCGACAGATCGCCCGGTGCCAGGTCGGCCAGGCGCTTGGCCAGCAGGCTGGCGTGCAGCGGCGCCGAGAGGTACTGGATGAAGGTCGGGAACTGCTCCTGCAAGTAGCGTTGCAGCGCCTGGCTGATGGCCGGGTGGTTGTGCCCGGTGTTGAGGCAGCCGTAGCCGGCGACGAAGTCCAGGTAGCGGCGGCCGTCCAGGTCGGTTAGCCAGCAGCCTTCGCCGTGGCTGAAGACCCGCTCGATATGGTTGAACTGGTAGAACTCGCGCAGCACCGGGTTGATGTGGTCGCCGAAGCTGTTGAGCACCTCGCGGCGCAGGCTCTTCGGGTCGTTGCGCGCATCGCTGGCGCGCATCGGGCGCTGGCCGTGGTGATGGCGGCGCAGGCGGTCGAAATCCTCGTTGCCGAGGCTTTCGCCGTCGCTGGCCATCGGTGACGGGGTGAAGCCGTGGCGGGCGGCGATGGCACCGATTTCCAGGACCTTGTCCGCCGGCAGTTCGCGGCCGATGGAGAAGGCCTCGGCGCGGCCTTCCAGGGCCAGGATGATGGTTTCGGCGAGGCAGCCGTTCATGCTGCGCTTGGGCTCCAGGCCCATGGTGCGCATGCCCAGGTGCACCGCCGGGCTGGCCGAGACCAGGCCGCCATCCACCAGCAGGATGTCGCGGCGGCTGTGGGGTACGTCCATCACGTCCTTGGGCAGCGCGGCGTCGATCACCACCGAGCCGGGCAGCAGCTTGCGCGGGTCGATCAGGCCGCCGCTGGAGGTGGCGGCGACGTAGAAGCGCACGTCGGCGTAGCAGTCCTCGATGTTGTCGTGGAGGCTGACCTGGCGGTGGTACTGCGCCGGCAAGTACTCCAGCTGAGCCTCGGCCTGGCGCTGGTTGCCGCGATGCACCAGGCGCAGGCGGCAGCCTTTTTCAGCCAGCAGGCGGGCTACCGCCAGGGCGATGGAGCCCGGGTAGCCGAGTACCGCCACTTCAGCGTTTTCTGCGGCGACACCGAGCAGCTCCAGGCTGTCGAGCAGGTTGATGTAGGCAGCGTAGGCGGTCAGCGAGTTGCCGGTGGTGACCGCGACGTCGGCCTGCTCCATGGTCGCCAGGCCGCGGTTGCCGACGATCGCGGTGAAGCCGCCGAGGCCGACCAGCTCGGCGCCCTGGGCCTTGAGGTCGTTGACTCCTTGCAGCACGCGTTCGGCGATAGCCCGGGGCTGGCGCAGCATCTGTTCGGCGGTCAGCGGCATGAATTGCAGGATGCCCGAGCACTCGGCGCCGCTGGCGCTGACGATGCGCCCGAAGTCGACGAAGGGCACCAGGTTGCGCTGGCGCCAGCGCTGGCTGTCGTAGCCCCAGGCCTGTTCTTCCAGGGTGCGGTCGAGCAGGTCGATGAGCTTGACCTGATGCAGCAGGCCGGTGGAGGTGGGGTGGGCAATGAATCCGAATTTCATCAGTGGTTCTCTGCGTTGAGGCGGCTCCAGGCCGTTTCGGAGACGAGGCTCAAGCCGTCGCCCTCCGAGTTGTGGCCGAGCCAGACGTCGAAGAAGTTGAGGCGACCAGGGGCACTGAGGGCCTGGCGCAGGGTGTCGGGACAGAAGGCGAGCAGGCGCGCGCGGCAGATGCTGATCGGGCCGAAGCGCTGGTCCTCGCGCAGCGGCCGGTCGTTCAGCGGCACGTTGACCTGGGCCGCGCCGTGGCAGGCATAGCGCTTGTCCAGGTAGGTCTGGATCATCGACAGCACGCCGTTGGAGAGGTACATCACGGTGACGTTGCGCTCGGCGGCGTCGCTGGCGCTGGCCAGGCTCATGGCCAGGCGCTGCTCGATATCCGGGACCAGGGCGCGGGCGCCGTCGCCGATAAAGGCCAGCACATGCCGGCAGTTGTTCAGGGCGATATAGGGCAGCGACATCAGCGCATCACCCATCAAGGCGCGGCCATACCAGCCGGAGAAACCGGCATCGGTGCGCGGCAGGTTGCGCATCGCCGAGATGCTGCAACGGCCCACGTCATAGACCCCGGTGTAGCGATAGCCGTCGCGCTCGATCATCTCGCCGAGCAGCAGGCCGAGCCGATGGAAGAAGAAGTTCGGGGTCATTGGCAGGGTTTCGATCTGGTCGCTGGGCAGCGCCTCGCGGGTGCGCTGCAGGCGTTGCAGGCGCTCGCGACGGGCCTGCAACAGCGTCGGGGCGACGTTCAGGCGCGGCTCCAGGTAATCCAGCACGGTGGCCAGCGGTAGCTCAAGCGCCAGTTCGGTGAACGGCGAGATGTGCTCGCGGCGGCGGTTGACCTGGACGATATGGAACAGGCGCTTGAGGCGGCCTTCGGAGTAGGGCGTGGCCGACTGGTCGATCTTGCTCTTGAGGAAGAACAGCCACGGCTTGCCTTCGTCGGCGTCCGGCTGTTCGAGGAAGGCATGGATGCGCCGGCTGAAGCCGTACATGGACAACGGGCCGAGGTAGTTGAGCACCGGCTCCTGGTCCTGGTAGGCGCACACGCTGCCCGGGGCGATGATGCTGTCGGCCAGGGCGATGCCGCTGCGCCGGGCCAGGGCCAGTACGCGCTCGCGCTCGCTTTCGGTGAGGCGGCCGCACTGCCAGAGGATCCGCGATGGCTCGTGGTTGAGCACCTCCAGCACCTGGTCGAGGGCGGCGCGTTGCTGCTCGTCGAGTGCGCTGTCGCTGTTGGCCGGTGGGGCGAGGCCAGCTTGCGGGCCGGTCTCGACCCGGGATTCCAGCACTGCCTGGGTGGCGAACAGGAAGGTCGGTGCCGGGCTCTGGTCGAGGGCGGCGAAGGCGGCTTCGACACTGGCGCGGGACTCTTCCGGCTTGCGGATGAACTGCTGCCACAGGCCGCGGGCGGCGATCACCTGATGGCCGTCGTTGTCGCAGTCGAGGCTGCCCTGGAAGGCGAACCAGATCGACTCCGGCGAATCGGCGCAGACCACCAGCCCCGGTGCGCCGGCACGCTTGAGGTTGGCCAGGGTGCCGCGCAGCTCGTCGAGCATGCCCGAGGTCATGACGATCACGTAGGCGCGGCGGTACAGCTGCCAGCCGGCCAGGGCACTGACCGCCAGGGCGTGTTCGTTGCTGGCGGTGTGGAAGCCGCGGCCGCTGCCTTGCAGCAGGGCGTTCATCGAATCGATGAAGCCGGCGACCATCGAGCCGGTGAAGAAGTGGCAGTCCCACTGCTCGCCCCAGCGCGCGTCCATGCGCTGCTGGATATCCCGGGCCAGGGCCACCGGCTCGTCGGATTGCAGGGTGGTGCGGGCCAGCAGGCGATTGAAGTAGGCGTGTTCCAGATGGTCGACGAACAGCCGCAGCAGGTCGGCCCGGCGCAGCGCCTGGTCGGCGTGGGGGACGCGCACCAGGCGGTTGCCGCCGAGGCGGCCGAGCCAGTGTTGCAGGTGCTCTTCGTCGCACAGCAGCAGCGCCGAACTGGGCGAGCGCTTGGCCTCGGCACGGGCGGCGAGCAGCGCCACCAGCGGGTCGTGGTCGGGCTGTTCGGGCAGGTGGCGGGTGTCGAACAGCACGTAGTCGCTGTCGCTGCCGGCGGCAGTCAGTGCTTCTTCGGCATCGCTGTCGAGCATCCTCAGGTCGAGGAACAGCGCGTGCCCGGCGGCGTGCTCGCGCACATAGGCTTCGGCCTGCCCGGCGACCTGGCGGTACAGGCAGCGCGGATCGTTGTCCGGCCAATACTGGCTGTGCAGCGAGGTTTCATGGCCCAACCAGTGGTTGAGCCGGTCGAGCACTGCTTGCACATCCTCCTGTAGCGCGCTGTCGCGGCTGACCAGGCAGATGCCGACATTACGTGGCTTCATGGTTTGCTCTCGGTGGCGAGGGGAATCACGCCGTTGGCGGCGTGGTGTTCGTTGCGCAGCAGCGCCTCGGCGCTGCCGGCGATACCGTGGCGGACCCGCCAGGCCAGCAGCAGGGCGAGCAGCAGGCCGGTGCTCAGGCAGGCGAGCATGCCGGCCTGGCCGAGGCGGTCGAGCAGCAGCCCGGCGGCCACCGGAGCGGCCAGGCGGGTGATGACGAACAGGCTCGATTGCAGGCCGTAGTCGCTGGCGGTGCGCTGGCGGCGGCTGAAGAACAGGGTCAGGCCGAACATCAGCGCCGACACCGCGCCCATGCTCGCGGCCAGGCACAGGGCGCTGGCGATCAACCAGTTGGTACCGAGCTTCAGCCATACGCTTACGGTCAGCAGCAGCAGGGCGAGCAGGGCGGCGAGCAGGTAGACGAGGATTGCCCGGGCGGTGCCGAGCACGCCGATCAGGCGCCCGCCAATCAGGCTGAAGACCACCCCGGTGATGCCGCCGGCGATGCCGACGATCCAGGCCACTTCCTGCATCGGCAGGCCCTGGTCGAGCAGCAACGGCTTGAGGTACAGCCAGGCGGCGCCGATGAAGGGGAAGGCGGTGAGCAGCAGCCAGGTCCATTGGCGCGCGGCAGGCTGGTTGAAGAAGCTCATCCAGTCGGCGACGAAGCCGGACGGTGCCGCCTGTTCGGCCTCCACCGGCTGCGCTTTGCGGCGCAGGGCCAGCAGCGGCAGCACGCCGAGCAGCAAGCCCGCGGCCATGATCAGGAACGGTGCCTGCCAGCCCAGGCGGGCCTGGATCAGCAGCATGGCCCCGCCACCGATGATGGCGCCGAGGAACAATGCCGCCGAGCGGATGCTGCCGGCGCGTAGTTGCTGGCTGCGCGGCAGCCATTGCACGGCCAGGGCGTTGAGCGGGATATCCATCCAGGTGGCGATGATGCTGATGGCGAAGGTCATGGCGAACAGCGGCAGGCGCTGTTCGATCAGGTTCTGCCGGCCGATCAGCCAGTACAGCACCAGCAGGAGCGCACTCAACAGCAGCATCCAGTGCACCAGGTGGCCGCGGCCCAGGCGCACCCGCTGCACCGGGACGGCGAGCAGGAACTTGAACACCGCCGGTAGCCCGGCGAGCTGGAACAGGCCGATCTCGGTGCCGCTCCAGCCGTACTGGCGCATCACCAGTGGCATGCCGAACATCAGGTAGATGCTGGGTACCGCCAGCACCAGGTTGAGCCAGCCGAACAGCAGTTGCAGGCCGGCGATTCGCGTGCGCTCCATCGAGTTATCCCTTGGCTTTGCGGGCGATGACGGCGTTCACCGGGGTGACCGGGAAACGCAGTCCGTTGATCTGTTCCACGGCGCGGAAGCCGAGGTTTTCCAGGGTGCTGGCAAGTTCGCCCTGGGCCAGGACATGGCGCCCTTGCAGGCGCATGTGCAGGTAATAAGGCAGCACCTGCGCGGCCGCCGGGCGCTGCTCCGGCACTTCGGCCTGGCACACCAGCAACACGCCGCCGGGGCGCAGGGCGGCCTGCAGGCGCAGCAGGGTGGCGGGCAGGTCGTGGACGAAATGCAGCACCGAGGAACACCAGATCAGGTCGTAGCCGCTGCCGATATCGTCGTCGTTGAGGTCGCCGCCGATGGCTTGCAGGCGCTTGCTAAGTCCGGCAGCGGCGATGTTCTCCCGGGCCACGTCGGCGGCCAGGGGGTATTCGAAGACCACGCCTTCGACGGCCGGCAGGCGCTCGGCGAGGGCGATGGCGACCAGGCCGGGGCCGCCGCCGAGGTCGAGGATGCGTTGCAGATGGGGGGCTTCGGGCAGCCTGTCGATCAGGGCAGTAGCGACCTCGCGGGTGACGGCACGCTGTTCCTGGGCAATCTGCAGGCGCGCCGCGTTGGCCCAGGCGGCGGCTATCGCGGTGCTGGCCATGGGCGGGCGCGTCACGCCGTTGCGCAGGTAGTCGCCGAGCTGGCTGCCGGTCTGGCGCATGACCCGGTGGCGGAACAGCAGGGCATCGCCGCAGTAGGCGCTGGCTTCGGCGCGCAGATAAAGGTCGGCCGAAGGCTGGTTGCGGTAGTGCGGCGGATGTTGTTGATCGCGATCGAGCAGGCCGAGGCTCCACAGCAGTTCCAGCAGGTAGCTGGTGCTGGCCGCATCGAGATTCAGACGTTCGGCCAGGGCGCTGGCGCTGGTCGAAGTGGCAAGGTGATCGAACAGGGCGCATTCAAGAGCGGCCTGCAAGGCATCGGCGCCGAGTCCGGCCAATTGCAGATCCCAGCAGGCTTGTAGGGGATGGGGGCTGGTCAGATCCTGGATGTTTTCACGCTGAGGCACGGTAACTCCCTGTACTTGGCCGCGTTCTTCTTAACGAAACAAGCCGTGGCCGAATCACTGAAAAAGGTGATATATATTAAATGAGAATCATTTATGTTAAGTATGCGAGCCGGAGCCGTTCCTATGCGAAGCGCGCGGCCCGCACACCGCAGGGATGTCGTCATGAGCACAATGAAAGGGAGTTGCCGTCTCGGCCTCGATCACCCCCGGCAACGTTCGGTGCAGGCTGATGGGCGCTTGCGCATGCAGCTGGCCGAGGATGTCGGCAACTGTTATTCCGAGCTGTTGCAGCTGGAGCAGGGGCTGTCGCTGGGGCGCCTGCATTACCACCCGACCCGCACCCTGATCGAGGAAACCTGCGGACCCCATGATGGTCATGTGATGGTGGTGACCATCGGCTTGCAGGGGAAATCCGGCTTCCTCGGCAAGGACGGCAGCAACCTCGCCTTCGAGGCCGGGCAGACCACCATCACCGCATTTCGCGCCACCCCCGGCGAGCGCCGCTACCTGGCCAACGAAACCGCCTCGCAGCTACGGGTGGTGATCGACCAGCCGACCCTGTGCAAGTACGTCGGCGAAGAACGCGCTGCCCAGGTGCTGGGTAGCGGGCGCCTGCAGCGCATCGATTTCCGCGCCAGTTCCAAGGCCGCCCAGGCCCATGCCGCGGCACTGGTGCGCTACCTGCAACCGGGGCTGCTGAATCCATCCAACCGTCTGGACCTGCATATCCATACCCTCAGCCTGCTGTCGGAGCAGTTCAACCTGCTGGCGCCGCAGGACGGCACGGCCTCGCCCCTGAGCACCAGCGAGATCGAACGCATCGAGCGTGCGCGCAATATCCTCTGCGAGCAGTTGCATACCGCGCTGACCGTGGAGTACCTGGCCACCAGCGTCGGCATGAACGAGCACAAGCTCAAGGAAGGCTTCCGCTACCTGTTCGATACCACGCCGGCGCGCATGCTTCTCGACCTGAGGATGCGCAAGGCCATGACCCTGCTGGAGTCCGGCCAGCAGGTCGCCCAGGCGGCGTGGCAGGTGGGCTACAAGTACCCGAACAACTTCACCGTGGCCTTTACCCGCTACTTCGGCCGGGCGCCGAAGTCGATCTTCGGCAAGAAGCGCTGAGCACAGCGCGGATCTCTGCATGCATAGTTGAACCTGTGGGAGCTGGCTTGCCAGCGATGAGGCCAGCAGTGACAGATATGTTGTCAGGTCGGGCCTAATCGCTGGCAAGCCAGCTCCCACAGGGTTCACTCAGCGCCTTTCAAGCGCATACATTTTTCAGCCTCTCGCATACCAATCTAAACGAGATTCATTTGCGTTTATCGGTAGTATCACTTCGCCGCCGCAGAGCGGTCATGAAACTGCCATGCACCGATAAACAAGAGTCTCGCCATGTCCTTCTTCATCAGTCCTCCCATGCCTATGCGCCTCAAGCCGCTGGCCTGGTCGATCCTGCTGGCGCTGTCCAGCCCTGCTGCGCTGGCCGACAGCGAAACCCCGGCGGCAAAGCCCGCCACGCCGAACATGGGGCCGGTGGAAATCGAACTGCCTGCCGGGTATCAGGACGCATCGGGCAAGCCTGCGGATCCGGGGAAGGAGCCGCAGGTACTGGAGACGCAGGAGATCACCGCCGAGTGGGAGGAGCGCGACGAGAAGGGGAGCAATGACGTCTATCGCAAGGACATCTCCAGCGTCTATGCCGGCAAGGAAGAGCTGGAGCGCTACAAGGGTACTTCGGTGTCCGATGTGTTCAGCGGCCTGAACGGCGTCTACAGCGGCGACTCGCGCAACAGCGGTGCACTGGACCCGAACATCCGCGGCATCCAGGGTGAGGGGCGGATCCCGGTGACGGTGGATGGCACCGAGCAGGCGATGTCGGTGTGGCAGGGCTCGGGGGGTATTTCCAACCGTAACTATGTCGACCCGAACATGATCGGCAGTATCTCGGTGGAAAAGGGGCCGTCGATCACCGATGGCAGCAAGAGCGGGATTGGTGGCTCGGTGCAGATCAAGACCCTGGATGTCGAAGACATCGTCAAGCCGGGCGAGCCCTGGGGCATCGAGATCAAGACCGAGACGGCGAGCAACTCGGTATCGCCTGGAGACTCCGGGGACGGGCTCTTTGGTCAGGACTATCATGATGTGCCCGGGGCCACGTCCGGCTACGACGGTGTTGTGGGCTTCGCCCTGCCCAATGCTGGTCGAGTGACGCCGCGCAAGGGCTCGGGCGGCACCGATTTCAATTTCGATGACAATGCTTTTCGTATCGCGGCAGGTGCACGGTTGGAGGACTTCGACCTGCTTGCGGCCTACAGCTACCGGCGCAAAGGCAACTACTACAGCGGCAAGGGCGGCAGTCAGCGCTATGAAACCGAAGACTGGCTGGACAAGGCCAAGGCCGAAAGCCAGAACAGCGTACCGGGGGCAGGGAGTTCTTATGTGGCCCAGCTATATCACCCGGGCTATGAGGTCACCAACACGTCGAGCGACATGCGCACCACGCTGCTCAAGGGCACCTGGTATCTGGCTGATGAGCAGAGCCTCAAGCTGTCGTACATGCATACCGATCTGGAGTATGGCGAGAGCTCGCCTTTCTTCAACAGCCTTGCGGTGTTTCAGGGGCTTGATGGTGATCTGAACGTTGGTCTGGAATATCCCCGCTCGCAGGTCAAGCAGGACACCTGGTCGCTCAATTACGCCTGGAATCCTGAAGACAACGACCTGATCAATCTCAAGGCCGGGATCTGGCAGACGCGCAACGACAGCAAGCGCTACCAGACCGGTGATTCCCTCTTTGGCGTCTCTGCGACCGGTTTTGACCGCGATACGGTTTGGGATGCCTGGGTGCATTGCCAGTATTCGGGTAACCCCACCTATTGCGCGGTGGCTCCCACGACCGAACCAACGCCCATGGACAACAGCGATGGGCGCTTCACGATCTTCGCCCGCTCACTGCAAGTCTCGAAGCATGATCGCTGGGGTGTGAACCTGAGCAACCGCATGGAGCTCAGCGACACCTTCAATGTGACCCTGGCCAGTGACTTCAGTCACGAAAAGCTGGATGAAAACTATGCGTCGCCGGCCATGGTGGGCAATCAGGTCGTCTGGGGGACCCAGCACTACGGACCGCGTAGTGGCAACCGTCAGCAATACAACTTCAGTTTCAACAACGAGTGGACGGCGGTTCCGTGGCTGGTGCTCAACGCCGGGGCGCGCTACAGCGACTACAACTCCTTCGATGAAGGGTTGGCCAAACACCGGGAGAATCAGGACAAAAACTGGGAAGTGGGTGATACCACGGTTGGAAGGAAGTTCACCTACCGTCGCTTGATGACGGATGAGGAGGCAACGTCACTCGAGCAGGGACTGCGTGAGATGTACGAGTCGTGGGGCTTCACTCCGGAAGAGGTCGAGCAGGAACTGGCCAGCTCGCTGAGCTCGTCTCGGGTCAACGGGCTCTATTACACAACTGAGCAAACCTTCACGGCGGCCTATGACGGCTTCAAGATCGACAGTTCCACCAACCAGTTCCTCAACGGCACCATCGACCTCAATGAGACGGTGACCAACCCCCAAGGGACTACCGGCACAGCCAAGCGCTACATCGAGCCAGCGGTTTCCTCGCCCGTCACGGTTGCACCTGCGGAAAAGTGGAGCAAGCCCAAGAAACGTCGTGACCATGCCTGGACGCCGATACTGGGGGCCACGTTCCTGCTGACCGATCACGCCCGTGTCTATGTGCGCTATAGCGAAATGGTACGTTTCCCGACGCTCTATGAAGACACCCAGGCCGGTACTTCATTCGGTCGCAGTTCGACCCATGCGATGGACCCGGAGCATGCCTACAACTGGGAAGTCGGTTATGTCCACGACCTGCGCAGTTTCCTGCCGGACTGGCGCCACGCCGATTTCCGTATCAACTACTACAAGAACGAAATCCACGACTTCATCGACCGGGACGCGATGTACAACATCGTCCAGTTCGACAAGAAGACCTATTCCGGCATCGAGTTGCAGACCCGCACCGATACCGGGCGCTACTTCAGCAACTTCGGTATCAGCTACCGACTTGAGCAGAAACTCTGCGACAAGGATTACGCGGCGACCCTCGATCCTATCTACAACAAGGCGATCGACAGCTGTGTCACCGGCGGTTTTCCTTCGACCATGTCCCGCGTCAGCCTGCAGCCGAAGTACTCGATCAACCTGGATGGTGGTGTGCGGTTGTTCGACGAGAAGCTCGAACTGGGCGGCCGGATGGTCTACCACAGCAGTGCCGAAAACAAGGAAGAGGCGAAGTGGATCGCCAGTGGCGTCACCGGTGCAGAAGCCTTTGGCCGGCCTTATCGCTGGCACCCGATCTGGGTCTTCGATGCCTTCGCCAGTTATCAGGTAACCGAGAATCTCGATGTCGACTTCGGCATCAACAACATCACCAACCGTTACTACATCGATCCATTGGCCCGGGCCATGTTGCCGGCGCCAGGTCGCACCATGAAGTTGGGAATGACCGTTCGTTTCTGATGAGTGACGGGAACTTATTTTTTGCTGTTTTTTATTAAAAACAGTGTTTTTTCAACTATCCAAGGAGGTTCCATGAAAAAGCTGTTTGTTGTTTCCGCATTGTCCCTGATGGCATCCACCAGCTTTGCTGCCACCGTTTCCGGTGGTTCGTCCAGCAGCTATGTCACCGCTGCAGCGTCGAACATGATGGCCGTCGGCACTGCCGGTATCGCCATGCCGACTACTGTCGGCGGCACTGCGGATATCACCAAGGTCGTCAGCTTTGCGGCTGGCCCGATTGCCCAGACCAACGCAAAACTGTCCAGCTCGGGCTTCTCGTCGGCGATCATTACCCAGACCAACCCGGTCACTGGTGTAACTTCCAACGTCTCCGAGACCTGGAAAAACACCTACGCCTACAACACCAACGTCTACGCCTACCGCCAGATCGATGACCCGCTCCCGAACTACCCGCAGTTCGGCGGTGAAGTCATCGCCAAGGTCTCCGGTGCCGAGGTGTACTTCGGCGAATGGGCGCCACGCAAGACCGGCACCCAGCCGCTGAACAGCACTGACCTTAACCTGTCCAGTGCTGACCGTACTGTCTGGTTCGTCGGCGAGAACCCGACCACCAGCATGCCAACCCTGGTCAATGCCAAGTACAACGTGGTCGGCATCAACCAGTACAACCCAGGCACTGGCGCAGGTGTTTCCTCGGGTGTTCTGACTGCCAACTACAGCGGCAGCACCGGCACCCTGAGCGGCAGCCTGACCGGCGCCAGCGGTACCCTGAACCTGGGCTCCAGCACCATTTCGTCCAACGGTTCGTTCCTGCGTGCAGACGGCAAGGTGACTGGTCAGTTCTACGGCAGCAGTGCCGAAGCCCTGGCGGGTATCTACGTTAACGGCACCACCAAGGTCGCCTTCGGCGGCGCCAAGCAGTAACACCCGCGAGTCATTGGAGGAGGGCGCTTCGGCGCCCCCTTCCGACCCCCAATTCCTTTCTGTCCCGGACCGATCACCATGCTGCCGTCCCTGCGGGTGCACGTCGCCCTGCTGTGTTTCTCGACCCTGTTTTCCACCGCGCTGCTGGCCGACGATGACGACACCCGTCTGCTCCTGAACAAGATCGACCGCAGCGCCGAAGCGCGCGAGCGGGCCAATCTTGGCGCGCCGGACCCGGCCGAGAACGACGCGTCGCTGATAACGATCGAGGGGCAGACCTACAACGTGCAGAACACCCTCGCCGACCTGGGGCCGGCGATCTATGTCTCGATCAACCTGCAGCAGTGGGGCAAGGTGCGCCAGTTCGTCGAGCGCTACCGGCAACTGCCTGGCCACGAAGCAGCGCTGGTGGAAATGGCAGAGGGCCTGATCGACCGCAGCGAGCGCCGCTACAAGCAGGCCATCGCCCATCTGCGCCGGGCCGATGAGTTACAGCCCGGTTTCGTGCGCGCACGCCTGGAGCTGGCCCGGACATTGTTCGAGGACAACCAGACCCGTGAGGCCGAGACGCTGTTCCGAGAGGTCGCCGCGACCGATGTGCCCGAGCAGGTGCTGAGCGTGCTCGGCGAGTACCACAAGGGCATCGACCTGCGCCGCCAGTGGCATGGCTCGGCGTCCCTGGGCTTCGGCTACAACAGCAACATCAACCAGGGCAATGGCATGACCACCACCACCCAGGTCTGCTCGGTGTTCTTCGACTGCTTCGACTACACCCGGCAGATGCCCAAGCGGATCACCTCGTCCAGCCTGGTCTACGACGTCGCGGCCGAGCGGCGTTTCCAGATTGCCGGCAACCATCATCTGTTGGTGCGGGGCCTCAGCTACGGCAACAACTACGACCGGCACAGCGATGTGGACGATGTCGAGACCTGGTACGACGACAACACCAGCGTCCTGTACGCCGGCTACAACTTCCAGAGTGCCTTGAACGATGTGTCGCTGACGCCGCTGTTCGAGAACTACTACAACGACCATCACACCAAGTACCAGGCCAGTGGTGTGCGCGGGGAGTGGAAGCACAACCTGAGCAACCGCCTGCAGCTCGGCTTGCAGCTTCAGCACAAGCACTACCGCTTCCAGGGTGAGCAACGCGACTACTTTGACGACTACGACGAGCGCCAGGTGGGCACTTCGCTGTCGTACCTGCTCGATCCGCAGACCCTGGTGTTCGGCGGCGTCACCTACACCCGCCGAAGCCAGGACGCCGACACAGCGAGCAACCGCGAATACATGGGCAGCCTCGGTGCGTATCACAGCTTCGATATCGGCGTGAACCTGAGCCTGATCGGCCTGTACCGCAGTACCCGCTATGACGAGCCGGATGCCTTCCTCGGTGGCCTGCGCAAGGACCGCCAGCAGATCTACATCGCCAGCCTGAGCATGCCGCGTCTGGCCTTCGCCGGCGTGGTGCCGACCCTGTACGCCAAGCGCACGGTCACCGACAGCACCATCGACTGGGCCTATAGCTACCGGCAGACCGAGCTGGCGTTGAAGTTCGAGAAGACGTTCTGAGAGGGGCCTCGGTATTCGCCGGGGCTTTCCTGCAGGCATAAAAAAACCCGCTTTCGCGGGTTTCTCTAGAATATGGTGCCCAGAAGAAGACTCGAACTTCCACGACCGTAAGGTCACCAGCACCTGAAGCTGGCGTGTCTACCAATTTCACCATCTGGGCATTTCGCTGATTTCGCTTCGACGTAGTGTTTTACATCGTGCGGCTTCTCAACTATAACGACGGTCTCCGTCGCTGTGGTGCGCACTATACGGATGCCCCTTGGGGCTGTAAACCCCCCGTTTCAAAAAAATCTTAAAAAATTCAAGCCGTTGATCGACCGAAGCATGAAGTTCATTTACAGGCCCGTTCACAGGCCGTCCCAAGCGGGGCTGTCCAAGGCTGAAATTTCCGGTTTCAATACGGCTATGCCAAACTAACCCTTATATAGACAAGGTGAACCCCTCCTAATGGCCGATTGGCAGTCCCTCGATCCCGAGGCCGCTCGTGAAGCGGAAAAATACGAAAACCCCATCCCTAGCCGTGAGCTGATCCTCCAGCACCTCGCCGAACGAGGCTCGCCGGCTGCGCGCGAGCAACTGGTTGAGGAATTCGGTTTGCACACCGAGGATCAGATCGAGGCCCTGCGCCGCCGCCTGCGGGCGATGGAGCGCGACGGTCAGCTGATCTACACCCGGCGCGGCACCTATGCCCCGGTGGACAAGCTCGACCTGATCCTCGGCCGTGTTTCCGGCCATCGCGACGGCTTCGGCTTCCTGATTCCGGACGACGGTACTGAAGACCTGTTCCTCAGTCCGTCGCAAATGCGCCTGGTGTTCGACGGCGACCGCGCCCTGGCCCGGGTCTCCGGTGTCGACCGCCGCGGCCGCCGCGAAGGCGTGCTGGTGGAGATCATCTCCCGCGCCCACGAAAGCATCGTCGGTCGCTACTTCGAAGAGGGTGGCATCGGCTTCGTTACTGCCGACAACCCGAAGATCCAGCAGGAAGTGCTGGTCACCCCGGGCCGCAACGCCGGCGCCAAGATCGGCCAGTTCGTCGAGGTGAAGATCACCCACTGGCCGACCCCGCGTTTCCAGCCGCAGGGCGATGTCGTCGAAGTGATCGGCAACTACATGGCGCCGGGCATGGAAATCGACGTGGCGCTGCGCAGCTACGACATTCCCCACGTATGGCCCGAGGCGGTGCTCAAGGAAGCCCGCAAGCTCAAGCCGGACGTGGAAGAGAAGGACAAGGAAAAGCGCATCGACCTGCGCCACCTGCCGTTCGTCACCATCGACGGTGAAGACGCTCGCGACTTCGACGATGCCGTGTATTGCGAAAGCCTCGGCAAGCTGCGCCTGTTCTCCGGTGGCTGGCGCCTGTACGTGGCGATCGCCGACGTTTCCAGCTACGTTCGCCTCGGCTCGGCGCTGGATGCCGAAGCCCAGGTGCGCGGCAACTCGGTGTACTTCCCCGAGCGGGTGATCCCGATGCTGCCGGAGGAGTTGTCCAACGGCCTGTGCTCGCTGAACCCGCACGTCGATCGCCTGGCCATGGTCTGCGAAATGACCATGAACAAGTCCGGCCAGATGGTCGATTACCAGTTCTACGAAGCGGTGATCCACTCCCATGCGCGGCTGACCTACAACAAGGTCAGCAGCATGCTGGAGCACGCCCGCACCCGCGAAGGCCGTGCCCTGCGCGAGGAATACAGCGAAGTGCTGCCGCACCTGAAGCAGCTTTATTCGCTGTACAAGGTGTTGCTGGCCGCTCGCCACACCCGTGGTGCGATCGACTTCGAGACCCAGGAAACCCGCATCATCTTCGGTTCCGAGCGCAAGATCGCGGAGATCCGTCCGACCGTGCGCAACGATGCGCACAAGCTGATCGAGGAATGCATGCTGGCGGCCAACGTCGCCACCGCCGAGTTCCTCAAGAAGCACGAGATTCCGGCCCTGTACCGGGTCCACGATGGCCCGCCGCCGGAGCGCCTGGAAAAACTCCGCGCCTTCCTCGGTGAGCTCGGCCTGTCCCTGCACAAGGGCAAGGATCCGTCGCCGAAGGACTACCAGGCGCTGCTGGCGAGTATCGCCGACCGCCCGGATTTCCACCTGATCCAGACCGTGATGCTGCGCTCCCTGAGCCAGGCGGTGTACAGCTCCGAAAACAACGGCCACTTCGGCCTGAACTACGAGGCGTACACCCACTTCACCTCGCCGATCCGTCGCTACCCCGACCTGCTGGTGCACCGTGCCATCCGCAGCGTGATCCGTTCCCGCCAGGAAACCCCGCACGTCAAGCGCGCGGGTGCCATGAGCATTCCCAAGGCGCGGATCTACCCGTACGACGAAAACACCCTGGAGCAACTGGGCGAACAGTGCTCGATGAGCGAGCGCCGCGCCGACGAGGCCACTCGCGACGTGGTCAACTGGCTCAAGTGCGAATACATGAAGGACCGCGTTGGCGAATCCTTCCCCGGCGTGATCACCGCGGTGACCGGCTTCGGCCTGTTCGTCGAGCTGACCGACATCTATGTCGAAGGCATGGTCCACGTCAGCGCGCTGCCGGGTGACTACTACCATTTCGATCCGGTTCACCATCGCCTGACCGGTGAGCGCACCGGTCGCAGCTTCCGCCTGGGCGACACCGTCGAAGTGCGGGTGATGCGCGTCGATCTGGAGCAGCGCAAGATCGACTTCGAAATGGCCGAGAACACCCTGAAGGCGCCAATCGGGCGCAAGCAGCGTGGCGCCGAGCCGGCCGTGACCGGGGCGAAGATCGCCGTGGGTGGCAAGTCGACGTCCGCGCCGGCTCCGGCGAAGGAAGAGCGTCCGGCTCGCCGCAGCAAGAAGGACGAAACTTCCGAGGCCTATTTCTCCTCCCATGCCGCGACGAACAACGCCGAGGTGCGCAAGAGCCGGGAAATGAAGAAAGCGCTGATGGCCGACGCCAAGCATGCCCATGGCAGCAAGCCGGCGGGCAAGTCTTCCGGCAAGTCGGAGAAACCGACCAAACACCGCAAGGGGCCGTCCAAGTCCGGTTCCTCTTCGCGTAAAACCAAAGGCAAGTCATGAGTCAGTTGGAAAAGATCTACGGTGTGCATGCCGTAGAAGCCCTGTTGCGCTTTCACCCCAAGCGGGTCAAGCAGATCTGGCTGTCCGAAGGCCGTAGCGAGCCGCGCCTGCAGGCGTTGCTGGCGCTGGCTGCGGAATACCGGGTAAGTGTCGGCCAGGCCGAGCGTCGCGAAATGGACGCCTGGGTCGACGGCGTGCACCAGGGTGTGGTCGCTGAGGTCAGCCCCAGCCAGGTCTGGGGCGAGGCGATGCTCGAAGAGCTGCTGGAGCGTACCGAGAAGGTGCCGCTGCTGCTGGTGCTCGACGGCGTCACCGACCCGCACAACCTGGGTGCCTGCCTGCGTACCGCCGATGCTGCCGGCGCGCTGGCGGTGATCGTGCCCAAGGACAAGTCGGCAACCCTGACTGCCGCCGTGCGCAAGGTCGCTTGCGGTGCTGCCGAAGTGATCCCGCTGGTGGCCGTGACCAACCTGGCGCGGACTCTGGAAAAGCTCCAGCAGCGTGGCCTGTGGGTAGTCGGCACCGCCGGCGAAGCCCAGCAGGAGCTGTATCAGCAGGACATGACCGGGCCGACCGTGCTGGTCATGGGCGCCGAAGGCAAGGGCATGCGCCGCCTGACCCGCGAGCACTGCGATTTCCTGGTGAAATTGCCGATGGCCGGTAGCGTCAGCAGCCTGAACGTCTCGGTGGCGACCGGGGTTTGCCTGTTCGAGGTCGTTCGGCAGCGTTCCGCCAACAAGTGATTCGTTGACCCCAATCGCTGGCAAGCCAGCTCCCACAGGATCGAGTGCACCGCTGACCCTGTGGGAGCTGGCTTGCCAGCGATGCTTTTGGGGCGCTGCTCAATATTTCACCAATTACCTTGCTTGTCCCACTGCGCTTCTCTACAATTGCGCGCCTTGTCCCGGGCATACGTGCCTGGTTCAGGACAAGACATACAAGTGTCATTCACTCCTTGTCTGACCGCATTGTCGGCAGACTACAACCCGTAAGGAGCATTCATGCGTCATTACGAAATCATCTTCCTGGTTCACCCGGACCAGAGCGAGCAAGTCGGCGGCATGGTTGAGCGTTACACCAAGCTGATCGAAGAAGACGGCGGCAAGATCCACCGTCTGGAAGACTGGGGCCGTCGTCAACTGGCCTACGCAATCAACAATGTTCACAAGGCTCACTACGTGATGCTGAACGTTGAGTGCACCGGCAAGGCCCTGGCCGAGCTGGAAGACAACTTCCGCTACAACGATGCCGTGATCCGTAACCTGGTCATCCGTCGCGACGAAGCCGTCACCGGTCAGTCCGAGATGCTGAAGGCTGAAGAAAACCGCAGCGAGCGCCGTGAGCGTCGTGACCGTCCTGAGCATGCTGACAGCGCCGAAGGCGACGACAGCAATGACAGCGACAACAGCGATAACGCTGACGAGTAATCCACGGATCTTTTGAGGAGCCTATTACATGGCACGTTTCTTCCGTCGTCGTAAATTCTGCCGCTTCACTGCTGAAGACGTGAAAGAGATCGATTACAAAGATCTCAACACCCTGAAAGCTTACGTATCCGAAACCGGCAAGATCGTTCCAAGCCGTATCACTGGTACCAAAGCTCGTTATCAGCGTCAGCTGGCTACCGCTATCAAGCGCGCCCGCTTCCTGGCCCTGCTGCCCTACACCGACAGCCACGGCCGCTGAGACCGGGTCGTCGACAAGTAGCAAAGGATAGATTGCATGCGGGCCCTGGCTGATTTCATCATGCGCGGTCGCGTGCAGGCCACTCTGGTAGTGGTTGGTTGTGCGGCATTGCCGCTGCTGTTCTGGTTGAGTGCCGCCGCCGGGAGCCTGGTGTTCCTGCGGCGCGGTTTCAAGGATGCCTCCGGTGTCCTTGCCTGGGCTTTACTGCCGGCGTTGGCCTGGTGGTTCTTCGGCGAGCCGCGCACCTTGATGGTGTTGCTGGGTACGCTGGGTCTGGCAGCGCTGTTGCGCGCCGGGCAGTCCTGGAACCGGGTGCTGTTGTCCAGCATCGCCCTGGGCCTGGTGTATGGCGCCGTTCTGGGTTCGGTGTTCCGCGAACCGATCGACACCCTCGCGCAAGAGATCGCCAAGATCCTTCCGCAGATGCTCGACGGGATCTACCAGCAATTGTCGGTAGAAGAGCGGGGCCGACTGGAAGGGCTGATCGCACCGGTGCTTACCGGCCTGATTGCGGCCTTGCTGCAAGCGGTCAGTGTGATGGCCCTGATGTTGGGTCGCTACTGGCAGGCAGCCTTGTATAACCCGGGAGGCTTCGGCAGCGAGTTTCGCGCCGTAAGACTGCCGCTGGCGGCGTCGCTGTCGCTGTTGGTGTTGATCCTGGTCGGGCCGAACTTCGGTACCGGACTGGGCATGTTGACACCACTGTGCACCGTGCCGCTGGTCTTCGCCGGACTGGCCATGATTCATGGCCTGGTGGCGCAAGGGCGACTGGCGAAGTTCTGGCTGGTCGGGTTGTACATAACGCTGCTGCTGTTCATGCAGCTGATTTATCCGTTGCTCGTGGTTCTGGCCATTGTCGACAGCCTGATTGATTTTCGCGGACGCGGGGCGTCCAAGGACGCCGGTAACGGCTCCGCGAACGGTGAAGGTTAAAAGTTAAGAGGTTTATACCAAATGGAACTGATCCTGCTGGAAAAAGTCGCCAACCTGGGCAACCTGGGCGACAAAGTTAAAGTCAAGGCTGGTTACGGTCGTAACTTCCTGCTGCCATTCGGCAAGGCCACCGTTGCCAACGCCGCTAACCTGGCTGCATTCGAAGAGCGTCGTGCCGAGCTGGAAAAAGCTGCTGCCGACAAGAAAGCCTCGGCTGAAAGCCGCGCCGCTCAACTGGCCGAGCTGGAAGTCACCATCACCGCTACCGCTGGTGATGAAGGCAAGCTGTTCGGTTCGATCGGCACCCACGACATCGCTGACGCACTGACCGCCTCCGGCGTTGAAGTTGCCAAAGCTGAAGTTCGTCTGCCGAACGGCACCATCCGTCAGGTTGGCGAATACGACGTAGCCGTGCACCTGCACAGCGACGTCGAAGCCACCGTACGCGTGGTCGTCGTAGCAGCCTAAGCTGTATCGATCGGCTGGTTCCTTCGGAAACAGCCGGTTAACATCGGGCACGATCCTGCATTGCAGGTCGTGCCCTTTGTCTTTTTCACCCCCCAGATTTCCAGGTGGCCATGAACGAGATAACCGCCCCAGAGCAATATGATCTGCAAACCGCCGCGCTGAAGGTGCCGCCGCATTCCATCGAGGCCGAACAGGCCGTGCTCGGTGGCCTGATGCTGGACAACAACGCCTGGGAGCGCGTGCTCGATCAAGTCTCCGATGGCGACTTCTACCGGCATGACCACCGCCTGATCTTCCGTGCCATCCACAAGCTGGTCGACCAGAACGTCCCGTTCGACGTGGTGACCCTGCACGAGCAGCTCGACAAGGAAGGCCTCAGCTCGCAGGTCGGCGGCCTCGGCTACCTCGGCGAGCTGGCGAAGAACACCCCGTCGGTGGCCAACATCAAGGCCTATGCGCAGATCATTCGCGAGCGTTCGACCCTGCGCCAGCTGATCAGCATCAGCAACGACATCGCCGACAGCGCCTTCAACCCGCAAGGGCGCAACGCCGAAGAGATCCTCGACGAAGCCGAGCGGCAGATCTTCCAGATCGCCGAAGCCCGCCCGAAAACCGGCGGCCCGGTAGGGGTCAACGAACTGCTGACCAAGGCCATCGACCGCATCGACACGCTGTTCAACTCCGACAGCGAGATCACCGGCCTGTCCACCGGCTACACCGACCTCGACGAGAAGACCAGCGGCCTGCAACCGGCCGACCTGATCATCGTCGCCGGCCGTCCGTCGATGGGTAAGACCACCTTCGCCATGAACCTGGTGGAAAACGCCGTGTTGCGCAGCGACAAGGCGGTGCTGGTGTACTCCCTCGAGATGCCAGGCGAATCGCTGATCATGCGTATGCTCTCGTCCCTCGGCCGCATCGACCAGACCAAGGTGCGTTCAGGTCAACTGGACGACGATGACTGGCCGCGGCTGACCTCGGCGGTCAACCTGCTCAACGACCGCAAGCTGTTCATCGACGATACCGCTGGCATCAGCCCGTCGGAAATGCGCGCGCGGACCCGCCGTCTGGTTCGCGAGCACGGCGACATCGCCATGATCATGATCGACTACCTCCAGCTGATGCAGATCCCCGGCTCCAGCGGCGACAACCGGACCAACGAGATTTCCGAGATCTCCCGTTCCCTCAAGGCCCTGGCCAAGGAATTCAACTGCCCGGTCATCGCCCTGTCGCAGCTCAACCGCTCCCTCGAACAGCGCCCGAACAAGCGCCCGGTGAACTCCGACTTGCGGGAATCCGGAGCGATCGAGCAGGACGCCGACGTGATCATGTTCGTCTACCGTGACGAGGTGTATCACCCCGAGACCGAGCACAAGGGCATCGCCGAGATCATCATCGGCAAGCAGCGGAACGGCCCGATCGGCTTTATCCGCCTGGCCTTCATCGGCAAGTACACGCGTTTCGAAAACCTCGCCCCGGGCAGCTACAACTTCGACGACGACGAGTAAGAAAATCGCTTCACCAATTCCGACCTTCAGCGTCGGAATTGGTCAAATTTTGTGCTATTCTCCGCGCCCGTGATTTTCCGCCTCCCAAAAAAACCGGTCACTGACATGCAAGCAGCCAAACCACTCTTCGACTATCCCAAGTACTGGGCCGAATGCTTCGGGCCAGCGCCGTTCCTGCCGATGAGCAGGGAGGAGATGGATCAGCTCGGCTGGGACTCCTGCGACATCATCATCGTGACCGGCGACGCCTACGTCGACCATCCGTCGTTCGGCATGGCCATCATCGGCCGCTTGCTGGAGGCCCAGGGCTTCCGCGTCGGCATCATCGCCCAGCCCAACTGGCAGTCGAAAGACGACTTCATGAAGCTCGGCGAACCGAACCTGTTCTTCGGCGTCGCCGCCGGCAACATGGACTCGATGATCAACCGCTACACCGCCGACAAGAAAATCCGTTCGGACGATGCCTACACCCCGGGCGGCCTGGCCGGCAAGCGTCCGGACCGCGCCAGCCTGGTGTACAGCCAGCGCTGCAAGGAAGCCTACAAGCATGTGCCGATCGTCCTTGGCGGCATCGAGGCCTCGCTGCGCCGCATCGCCCACTACGACTACTGGCAGGACAAGGTTCGCCACTCGATCCTGATCGACGCCTGCGCCGACATCCTGCTCTACGGCAACGCCGAGCGCGCCGTGGTGGATATCGCCCAGCGCCTGTCCGCCGGCGAGCGTATCGAAGACATCACCGATATCCGCGGTACCGCCTTCGTCCGTCGTGACACCCCGCAAGGCTGGTACGAGATCGACTCGACCCGCATCGACCGTCCGGGCAAGGTCGACAAGATCATCAACCCCTACGTCAACACCCAGGACACCGCCGCCTGCGCCATCGAGCAGCAGAAGGGCGAGGTGGAAGATCCGAACGAGGCCAAGGTCGTGCAACTGCTCGACAGCCCGCGGATGACCCGGGAAAAGACCGTGATCCGCCTGCCGTCCTTCGAGAAGGTGCGCAACGACGCCGTGCTCTATGCCCACGCCAACCGCGTGTTGCACCTGGAGACCAACCCCGGCAACGCCCGGGCCATGGTGCAGAAGCACGGTGAAATCGACGTCTGGTTCAACCCGCCGCCCATTCCGATGACCACCGAGGAAATGGACTACGTGTTCGGCATGCCCTACGCGCGGATCCCGCATCCGGCCTACGGCAAGGAGCGTATCCCGGCGTACGAAATGATCCGTTTCTCGGTCAACATCATGCGTGGCTGCTTCGGTGGCTGCACCTTCTGCTCGATCACCGAGCACGAAGGGCGGATCATCCAGAACCGCTCCCACGAGTCGATCATTCGCGAGATCGAAGAGATCCGCGACAAGGTCCCCGGCTTTACCGGCGTTATCTCCGACCTCGGCGGCCCGACCGCGAACATGTACCGGATCGCCTGCAAGAGCACCGAGATCGAAACCCACTGCCGCAAGCCATCCTGCGTGTTCCCGGGGATCTGCCCGAACCTGAACACCGACCACTCGGCGCTGATCAAGCTGTACCGCAGCGCCCGTGCCTTGCCTGGGGTGAAGAAGATCCTGATTGCCTCCGGCCTGCGCTACGACCTCGCGGTGGAATCGCCGGAGTACGTGCGCGAACTGGTCACCCACCACGTCGGTGGCTACCTGAAGATCGCCCCGGAGCACACCGAGGAAGGCCCGCTGAACCAGATGATGAAACCTGGTATCGGCACCTACGACCGCTTCAAGCGCATGTTCGAGAAGTTCTCGAAAGAGGCGGGCAAGGAGCAGTACCTGATCCCGTACTTCATCGCCGCGCACCCGGGCACCACCGACGAAGACATGATGAACCTGGCCCTGTGGCTCAAGGGCAACGGCTTCCGCGCCGACCAGGTGCAGGCGTTCTACCCGTCGCCGATGGCCTCGGCCACCGCCATGTATCACTCGGGCAAGAACCCGCTGCGCAAGGTCACCTACAAGAGCGAAGGGGTGACCATCGTCAAGAGCGAGGAGCAGCGCCGCCTGCACAAGGCATTCCTGCGCTACCACGATCCGAAGGGCTGGCCGATGCTGCGCGAGGCCCTGGAGCGCATGGGCCGTGCCGACCTGATCGGCCCGGGCAAGCATCAGTTGATCCCGCTGCACCAGCCGGCGACCGACAGCTACCAGAGCGCCCGGCGCAAGAACTCCACCCCGGCGGGCAGCCACAAGGTGGCCAAGGAACAGAAGATCCTCACCCAGCACACCGGCCTGCCACCGCGTGCCAGCAATGGCGCCAAGCCGTGGGACAAGCGCGAGGAGGCCAAGGCCGCCGCGTTCGCCCGCAACCAGGAAGCGGCCAAGGCGCGCAAGGATGCCGCCAAGGGTGGTAAAGGTGGTAAGGGCAAGACCAAGCGTCAGCCGGTGTTGCCGCGCTAAGCCCCATGACGGGGCATATGCTCCGTCATGAAGCCAGGTCTTGCACATATCCAGTGCATGGTACTGAGGGCCTAATCGCTGCATGGGTATCTACACATCTCTGCCATGCTCAACGCGGACCTTGTGGGAGCGGCTG